>NZ_AUNJ01000099.1 GCF_000447775.1 Bacteriovorax sp. DB6_IX | reverse complement strand
GAGGCACTTGAAGCATCAAATGCTGATACTGCTGAAGTTCTTTCAGATAAAGATGAAGTTCTTAGCTTAATGAAAGATGAACTTTCTGAGCTTCTTCTTGGAATGCAAGAAAGAGAAGAAGAAGTTAAGAAACTTTCTAAGGATATAAATAAGACAGATAAAGAACTTGCTGAAAAAGAAGTTCGCCTTGAGCAGTGTCTTGTTGAGGAAGAAGAGATTGTTAGAAATATCTTCGAAAAATATAGAGTTGATCTTAGAGAAAGCCTTGGGCGTTTCCTTGAATATACTCAAGAAGACTTTGAAAGACTTTCAGATATCTCTGGAATGTATTTCATGGAAACAGAGAATGGAATCACTGAGATTGAGAAAGTTCCATATGAATTTGTCAGAAAATATGGGCAAGAGCTTAAAGACCAAGGTCAAAGACTCAAGCAATACAAGTCTGAATATGCAAGACTTGGTGAAATTAACTGGCAAGCAATTGAAGACTATGACAGACAAAAGCTTCGTCATGACTTCCTTAAAGTACAAGAAGGTGAGTTAAGAAAGTCTCTTGAAGATCTTCAGTCAGCTATTGATCATATTGATGAAAAGTCGAAAGAAAGATTTAAGGTTGCTTTTGAAGAAGTTGATGTGAGATTTAGAAAAGTATTCCCAATTATTTTTGGTGGTGGGGAAGCTCAACTTAAGCTTGTTGGAAACTTTGAAGATCCTGAGTGTGGAGTTGATATTGTTGCTAAGCCACCAGGAAA
This sequence comes from Bacteriovorax sp. DB6_IX, assembly GCF_000447775.1. GTDB lineage: Bacteria > Bdellovibrionota > Bacteriovoracia > Bacteriovoracales > Bacteriovoracaceae > Halobacteriovorax_A. The sequence goes on along the minus strand of NZ_AUNJ01000099.1, from coordinate 15,644 downwards.
GAAGATGCAGAATATTAACCTAATGTCTGGTGGAGAAAAGGCCATGACTGCGGTTTCACTTATCTTCTCAATTTTCCTAGTTAAGCCTTCACCATTCTGTCTTCTGGATGAGGTTGATGCCCCTCTTGATGATGCAAACGTTGGACGTTTTAACGAGCTTCTTAGAGAGATGAGTGCAGAGTCTCAGTTTATTCTAATCACTCACAATAAGAAGACGATGGAATTGAACGACACACTATATGGTGTTACAATGCAAGAGCCAGGTGTTTCTAAGGCGGTATCAGTACAATTACACTAATACCTAGAATGAATGCCTAACGTAATAAACAAGGAAGTTTATCAATGTTAAAAAAATCTTTTCTTATAATAATGGCGAGTACTCAAGTGCTCGCCTTTCTACCAAACTCATTCAAAACAGAGTACATTCAAGAGTTTAAAAGTAAGGTTGATAAGGGGAATAGGAAGGCCACGGGGATTTTTGAATATAAGTATCCAAGTAACCTTAGGCTTGATCAGTCTCAACCGGAAAAGCTTCTCTATGTTTCAAATAGCAAAACTACATGGATTTACCGAGCGCCATTCTTTGAAGATGAAGCACCTGAGGTAACAATTCATAAGGGACAAGAGACAAGCCTTTCAAACTTCTTTGATATCTTGAAGGCCGGTTTAAAAACAAATGCACATTATGTAGTAAAACTAGATAAGTCGATGGCGAAGATTACTTTTAATAAGAACGCGATTCGTAAGACGGGTGTTAAAAGTGCTCAACTTGTTTTTGATGGAAAAGATAAGAACTTCGATAAAATGAAGCAAATTGTAATTCAATATGAAGATGGTAGAGATGTGAAGCTGGATCTAAAAAATACTAAGACTAATGTGAATTTCTCTAAAAAATATTTTGAATTTGAAGTTCCAAAAAATGCAAAAATCGTAAGACAATAAAAGAAGAGCTCCTAATTTGGAGCTCTTTTAATATCCATTTCTAAAAAAATTATTCGTAATTTTAAATTCTTTATTAGCTAATAGCCTCTTATAAACGAGAAGGTTTCTCGCTACGAGTTTTACATATTTTCTTGTTTCAGAGTATGGAATTTCCTCAATGAATTCAAGGTCATTGAAGCGACGGAAAGTCTTCTTCCATCTTCTCACTGGAGTTTCTCCTGCATTGTAACTAGCTACAAAGTGAATGAAGTTACCTTTTTGTCTTCTCATCAGTTGATCAAGAAGACGTGATGATAGAGAAATATTAGTTTGTGGCTCATAGAGATCATAGAAGTCTTTATAAGGGATCTTATATCTTCTCGAAAGTTCCTTTGCTCTCACGGGAATGAGTTGGAGAAGTCCAAAAGCATCGGCAGGGCTTCGTGCATATCGATTAAATGCCGACTCTTGTCTTGCAATGGCCATTAGTAATTCTGTTGGAACTCGTTTTGATTGATTAGACTTAATAAAGTCTTCTTTATATGCCAGAGGGTAGGCGTAAAGGGCTGACTTTGAAAGATACTCATCTCTTTTTTCTATAGGTAGAGAGAAGTACTTAAAGATTAATTTGTCATAGTATTTACCATGGTAGAATTCAATAAGATCAACTTCATCCATTGAATCTAAAATCTTCTGAGTAAGCTTGTCATTTTCAAGGTAGATGGCCCAAGATAGTGCATCTGCTTGTGAATCATGATCACTAATTGAAGGGTCGAGTGGAGGGAGAGCGGGTCCATTCATATAAGCAATTTGCCCATAGTACCCTAGATTATCTTCATTTCTCACTCTTTCTAAAATCTCTAAGTATTTAACGTTATTTCCTAATTTCTTATAGGACTGTGCCTGCCAAAAGAGGAAGCGATACTCATATGTTTCACCTTCATTTGGTTTATATTTTGCTAGCCACTCGATTGCATCATTAAACTTCTTTCTCTTGTAGTAGTACCATCCGATATTCCAAAGAATGGACTCTTGATGCTTATGTTCAACTTTCGATTCAAGAACTAGCTCATAGGCTTTTTTATAGTGATAGATTGAATTACTATATCTTCTAAGATCTTCATAGATACCACCTAGGTGATAATTAGAATCAATCTTGTGTGATAGCGGGATATCTTCAAGGTTGAGAACATCTTTAATCACCCTTCTTGCACGAGAGTAGTTACCTTGAGTCCAATAAATGCGGGCAAGAATATTAGAATACTTAGCGTTCATCTCTCTTGCAAAATCATCTTTAGGAAACTTTCTTAAAAAGAGAACAAGCGCTCTTGTCGATTTTCTATAAGATTCCTTATCTCTAGAGAGCTTAAATGAGAATCTTAACCTGTCCCATGCTTTCACTTTGTCTTCAAGAGAAGAATCTTTATTTTTTATAATTTTGCGATAAAGTTTTCTCGCAGTATTGAATCTTCTATTTCTCTCATTATCACGAGCAACTGAGAATATATTCTCATCAGTGACTTCTTTGTTATAGCGAGGGGCTACTTCTACAAGCTTATCAAAGAGTGCTGAAGTGTCTTTTTTGTTACTCTCAGCTAGCGTGATATATTTCTTTAAATGAGCTTCTCTTTCTTTCTGTGTTTTAAAAGAGTCCGTAAGAAGAACTGCTGCCTGAAGCTTATGCTCAAGAGAGTGAGACTTTTCTAAAACAACACGATAGAGATTGTCATATGTCCAAGAAGGGTACTTATCTCTATTCTCAAAAAGATCTTCAATTGAGACGCCCTTAGGCTCACATCTTTCTAAGAACTTTATTTTAGACCAGACTCTAAGTGGATTTGACTTGTTGTGGGCCGTGGCCAAGAGCTTCTTGCAGGACAATTCTTCATCAATTGTCTTCTTGAGATTCAGGGCCAGTTGTTCAGATTTACTCAAATCATCTTTCTGATTAAAAGAAGATACTGGTACCTGAGGAGGCGCCACCAATCGTGAACAAGAACAGAGTATATAAATAAAAATTAAAGGTATTACGTTTCTCATAGTGTTTATAGGATATTTGATCAGGCGTAGTGTATCAACCCATTGAAAATACGTCCGCTTGACTGGAAAAATATTACATAAGTAGTTGAAAAACATAGGGTACATCTCTATAAAGGATTAATTTACTTTTGTATTAGAATTGGAGAACGATCTTATGGAAACCACAAATGTGGATACAGCGAAAAAATTCGTTGATAGAACAGTGTATTTTACATCTCTTGGTTGCTCGAAAAACCTCGTTGATGCGCAGGTTATGTTAGGGCATATGGGACTAAATGGTTTCGAAGTCGTTACAGAAGAAAATAAAGCAGAAGTTATCGTCGTTAATACATGCTCATTTATTGAAGCTGCGAAACAAGAGTCTATTGATATGATTCTTGATCTTGCAGATTATAAATCTGAGGATCATGGTGTTTGTAAGGCCCTTGTTGTCTCAGGATGTATGGCCCAGAGATATTCGCGTGAGCTTGAAGAAAGCATGCCTGAAGTTGATATGTTCATTGGAACAGGTGAGTACAATAAGATTGTTCCACTTCTTACGGCGCTAGAAGATAATAAACTTGAAAAGAAGTCATTCGTTGAAGTTCCGAGATTTATTCATACAGAATTCGACCCAAGAATGAATACGTCTCCATTCTATACTGCTTGGTTAAAAATATCTGAAGGATGTAATAGAAACTGCACTTTCTGTATCATTCCAACTTTAAGAGGTCGTTTAAGATCACGTACTGTTGAGTCACTTGTGAAAGAGGCCCAAACCCTATCTGAGACAGGAGTTAGAGAGCTTAATCTTATCTCTCAGGACCTCTCTGATTATGGTGTAGATCTTGATGAGAATAATAATCTATTCGAACTATTAAGCGGTTTAGAAACAGTTGAAGATGTTGATTGGATTAGACTTTTCTATTTCTACCCTGATGAATTAACTGATGAAGTCATTGATAAAATGGCCTCTTCAACAAAAATTTGTAAATACCTTGATATGCCGGTACAGCACTTTTCAGATTTCATCTTAAAGAGGATGAATAGAAAGATTACGGGTGAAAAGATCATGGGAAGAATTGAAAGACTAAGAGAGAAGATTCCTGGAATCGTTCTGAGAACATCAATTATTGTAGGTTTTCCTGGTGAGAATGAAGAAGATTTTGAAAAATTACTTGAAGGTGTAAAGAAAGCAAGATTTAATCACCTTGGTATCTTTAGATACTCTGATGAAGAGGGGACACCGGCTTACCGTCTTAAAGATAAAGTTCCTCAAGAGGTTATCGACGAAAGATTTGATAGACTTTTTGAGGCACAAAAAGAAATAGCTAGAGAACTAAACCAAGAGTTCCTTGGTAAAACAATTGAAGTCTTAGTAGAGGGAACTCATGAAGATACTGAGCTTCTAATTGTAGGGCGACACTTTGGTCAAGCACCTGATATCGATGGGAAAGTTATTATTAATGATCTCAATGGTAAAGAGCTAAAACAAGGAGACCTCGTACAAGTCGAGGTCTCAGATGTATTAGATTTTGATTTAGTTGGTCGTTTAATTTAATTAGATATCATTAAACATTGGGAACGGCGTTGATGTTGTATGTAACATCCTCGCTGTTGCATCCGATGTCGTAATCGTTTCTACAATCTCAAATTGAGAGTCTGAAAGAACAGTTTTAACAGTTACCGTTTGTATTGTAGTAAAGGCGTTATCTGTTAGTACAACTCTCATTCCTGGCGACAGTGTTGAAGTAAATGATGCTGTCGAGTTCGCCGTTACAATTCTTTCACCTTGAGCAATCGTAAGTGTAATTGCACCTGCTGCTTGATGCTCTTTTACAATATAGGCATTCGTATATGTGTTTGCCATTGCTCCTGTTGTAATTGTCGTTACTTTTGTTCCAGAGTTGTAAGATATCGCACCTACTGCCACTGAGTCAGTATTAGTTCCATCAAAGACAATGATATTGTCAGCGACAGATAGAACCTTTGTTAGATCATATCCTGCATTTGATGTTAAAGTCGTTCCCGATCCAGAAACATATCCAGGGACTTTCTCTACGTGCTCTTGGAAGCTTATCGTTGTTGGAGCTGTTGAATCATCACACCCTACATATCCAATTGTCGAATCATCCCAGTCCGTTCTCTCGTTGAACTCTGTTCCAAATAAGTTGTCAGTTTTGTCATCCATAACTGAAGATAGTACTTTATCAACTTCATCTCTAGCGAAATCTCTATCCCAGTCTCTAACCATAACTCTAATTCTTGCCATTGTGTCCTCAGCACCATCTAGACATTCAAATGTATAGTATGGATTAAGGGCAGCAAAAGGTTCGGAGATTGAATTAATACTTCCTCCTGAGAAAGCATCAGACTTTTGTCTCCATCCATTCGAATTATAATCAGTGTCGTTAACTGTACGATCAGGACAAGAGTTTCTTGTCATAAAGTTGGCGATTCTCTTGTTTGTAGAGTTCTGTCTACTCGCAAAAGTAGTATCAATTGGAGCTGTTACTACAAACTCTTTAGATAGACTGTTATTTGCAAATGTTGTAACTGAAGTGTATCCAGTTGTATCAATATTGAAGCCAGTATCTCTAACCGGTCCTCTTAGACAGCTGTAAGCATTACCACCACAATCAACTCTTTCAGTACTTACGTTATAAGTAACAGTACATGTACCATTTCCTTCACCACCAGTATCTTCAGTGATTTCATATGAGTGTAGTATATAGTATCCTTCGTCACAGTTAACAAAACCACCGTTACCATCAGGATAGTTACCTTGACAGATTTCAGCTTCACTTACTGAAGAAATTACTGTCCCATCAAATCCCGCGGCAGCCACGTCACCAGTCGTCGCTGACCCTCCAAGATAAAGTACCTGGTCATTCACAACCCAGTCAGCACAAGAGTTAGTTACCTTTGAATAAATTGTATTAGTTGTATACTTTGGAGGAAGTTGCCAATAAGCAAATGGCTTATAGTCAACGAAAGTACAAACGGCAGGACCAGAATTTGTCGTTAACTTAAGTCCCTTGTTGTAAATATCTTTTTCTCCAACATCCATTAAACAGTCGATGTCTACAGTATCGAGGTCAAGTGGATCATTTGATGCCGCAAAGTTCTTAATGTCTTTCTTGTTGATACGACATCTTGCAGAGTTGTTGGCCTGTCCAAGCTTGTGAAGTGCCGCAGTTGGCGCATCATTAGTGTCAACGATTTCAAAGTAGTCGTTGACTTCTATGTTTATCTGAATAACTTCAGAACCAATTACGTTCTTCGCTGTGATTTGGAAAGTTGTATCATCAGTTGTTTCTTCAGGAGTACCAGAAATCACTCCTGTTAAATTATCTAGAGTAAGACCTTTAGGAAGATCCTTGTCGATAGTGTATCTAATATCTTGTCCTGCAATTAGGAAAGGTTCAATAACTGTAGCTTCACTTACAGCTAGTTCAAATTTCATATTAGTTGAAGTTTGAGTCACTGTTTGGGCAGCAGAATAAGGTCTTGTGAATCCAATATTATCACCATTGTCAAAGTACACAGTACTTGAAGGAGAAATTGTTAGATCTGTACCTGAGACAGAAGCCACGTAACCAGTTGCATCTGAAGCTGTGATAACATCATGACCTGTTCTAAAGCCACCAATTGCATCAAGAGTTACAATCATAGATGGAGACCAAAGAGTCGTGATAGCGATAGGTGCTGTGCTTGGAACATCTGTAGCATTATCTGTGTTGAAAGTTGCATCACAGGCAACACCACTTTCGTTGAAAACAGCTCCTGTTGAAAGACCACTACCGTTGTCAACATAGTTAGAGTTCCAGTTCCCTGTTGTTGATTGTGTTTGAGCTACGAAAAGTAGATTTCCACTTTTATATGTAACTGTTGCTTTAGCATTAGTTGTCTGACAAACAACTGGGTTCGAAGTAACTTCTGATCCCGTATCATCATAATAGTCATTGAAGTTTGTAGGTGTCGCTACATTTAAAATCGCTGTCAATGGCTGAGGTTGCGTATTAATTGTCGTGATTTCTGCAACATATGTTTCTGCTTGATCAATAGTTTGATCTTTTAAGAATTCACCAGAAGTCATTTTTACAACAAGGTTGTTATTAGTCGAATCGATGAAGACAACTTCACCCTTTCCACCATCTGTTAGAGGAGGCGAGAAGTTTCCAGAGACTTTGTCTCCAACTCTAAATGCTCCTGTTGAATCAACAGGTAGAACAACCATATTTGTATAAGCGAGGTTTGCTGGTGCCTCAATAATTGCAATACTGAATGTATATGTCTGTGTTGAAATCGTGTTACTAACCGTTACAGTATAAGATTGTGATTCTGATGCACTCGCAACAGCTCCTGTAATAGCTCCTGTACTTGGATCTAATGTTAGACCAGTAGGAAGATCCGGAGCAATTTCATATGTTACACTGTTAACAGTAGAGTCTATTGCCGTTGTACTTGAAGAAGCTGGAACAAGGTTCACGGTTCCATTTACCTCATAGTAGTAAGTAAGAGACTCAATCGATGTCTCTGGCGCAATAAACGTTGAATTATTATCAATCAGGTCTCCAACAAGAATTTCTCCTGCTGTGACATCACCATAGATAAAATTATTATCATCTGTTAATGAAACTGTTGCTGTTGCACCAGTTTTCGTGGCCACATTTGTGACACCAGATGTGAAGTTTGAATTAGAGAGAAGTTTGATCCCAAGTTTCTTTGTTACGACAGAACCGTCGTAAGTAATTCTGAAGTCAGCCGGGATTTCTTCTTGAACAGTTATGTTTAAGGCATCGTTGAGAGTAACGCTATTTCCTGTAGAAGGGTCATTAAATGTTAATGAGACAGTGTAAGCTGTAATATTAATAGGAGAAGTTACTACACCCGTAATAATCCCAGTCTTAGTGTCAATTGAGAGACCTGTTGGAAGAGTAGGAGTCGTTGAGTAAACAGGACTAAAGTTTTCATCCATGTTTGCCGCGAGCTCATAAGTTCCGGTTGTAACATCCTTTGCTGGCTCGAGATCATTCAGAGCTCCGCTTGGAACAATTTCAACCGTTGTATTTGTCGTTATGACCTGATCATCATAAATGATGGAAGTCGGAGCTAGCAGATCTGCCGCTGTGATTTCATCACCATTTGCGTCCTTGAAGGTTGGAGTTTCTTCAGTCTCCGTGACGACTTCTTCTTTCTTCGTCGACTCTTCTTTGAACTTGGTTAAACTATCAGGCATACACCCTTGTAAGAGTGTGACCAAAACTAAAAATGTGCTAATTCCCTTTAACGTTCTCATGTATAAATTATCGTCAATTGATGAAGTAAAGTTTAAGGAATTAGTTGAGTCATTTAATTACAGGCAGATAGGGCAGATTCTTCCTAGTAAAATAAAGAGAAACTGACCAAATTAGTGGGCAATAGAGGGGTAAAAAGGCCTTATCTCCTCATAAATTCGTAAGTTCCTCTATAATTGTATTCATGAATATTTTAGTTTTAGAGGATGATGATCTGACTCGAATTGGGCTAGTTGCACTCTTAAGGTCAATGATTCCTCATAATTTGAAAATTTATGAATATGCTGACTCTCGAACATGTTTATCTCAAGTTCAAAGTTTGGATATTGATTTAGCACTAGTTGATCTCGACTTAGAAGATAAACTTGTGGGATTTGAAGTAGTTCAGGCCATTGCTGATCAAGTCTATACTGTCGTTCTTACGGGTCATGAAGAAGAGGAGCTCATCACGCAAGGATATGAGCTCGGAGCAAAAGATTTTATTGTTAAGCCTATTGAAGAGCAGACTCTTGAGGCGATTCTTCATCGCTACAAAATAGAAGGACTTATAAAAGAAGAGAATCAAGAATTTGCACTACCTAAAGATCTACTTGAAAAACTTCAAGGGTATTCATTTACTAAACAACCTATTCTCATCACTGGTGAAACAGGAACGGGGAAATCTCATCTTGCCGAAAATATTCATCATTTTTTTGAAACACAGTCCGAAAAAAGTATTCCTTATATAAAGTTAAATTGTAATGAACTGAATGAATCCCTAGTTGAGGCGGAGCTATTTGGTTATGTAAAAGGTGCTTTTACTGGTGCAGATAAAGATAAGGATGGGCTTTTAAGTTTAGCTAATGGAGGAGTTCTCTTTCTAGACGAAATTGGATCGATTAATGAGGTTGTACAAAAGAAACTCCTAACGGCGCTAGAAACTAAATCGTATTTCCGAGTTGGTGGGACAAAGGAATTACAAATTGATTTTATTCTTATCTCCGCCACTTGTGAGAATCTGGAAAAGAAAGTTGAGAATGGTGAATTTCGACTTGACCTTTACCAGAGGTTGAAGGGAATTGAAATTGAGTCGACTCCTTTTCGAAATCTCACTTATAGCGAAAGAAATACTATTCTTAACAGGGTCTTAAAGACTCAAAAAAGAAAAATTATTATTACGCCTGATGCCAGAGAGATTTTGCTAAATCTAGCTTGGGAAGGAAATATTAGAGAGCTTATTCGCTATGTGGAAAAGGTCGTGAGCTCTGGCCTTGGTATAGTTGATAAGAATCAAGTTCTAGAGCAACAGCGGGCAAGAAGAGTGAGACTCAAGTCCAATGAGTCAGGAAAAAGAGAAGAAGTCTTTAGTTCGCTCATTCCTCTTGTTCAAAAAGAAGGGTTGCCTCAAGTAATAGAAGATTTGCAAGAGTATATGATTCAACACTTTTATCGCAGCAATGATTCGAAAGCTAGAGAGACAATAAAGAAGTTAAAAATATCTAATAATCAGTTTTATAAGTTTATAAAGAAGTAGAGGAGAATAAGTGAAATCGATTTTATTAACAGCTCTGTTAATTACATCGCCTATTGTTAAGGCAGAAGGCTTTGCTGATAAATTAAGTGGAATGAGACCATATGTTGAGAAGTTCTTAGGAAAGGATACTGCTGTAAAAATTTGGGGTAGTAAAGACAATGTAAAATTACCGGCCATTCCAACAATTAATAGAGATTCAAAATCTATGGAAGTCTATAACAGAAAGAAAGATGCTAAAGAATCTCTCATTACTGGTGATAAGAAAATACAATCGGATTTATTTTTCGTTCAAGAGGTTGTTCAAAGCACGAGAGAGGTGAAGGCCAATCGTAATGAAATTAACAAATGGATGGGAACACTTACTCAAGGAGCTACTCGTGAGGGTGTTTATAGGGCACTTGTGCTTGATGCTTACTATGCAAGGCTCGAAAATTATGATGCCCCCCTCAGTCCTGCTGCTAAGAAATTCACAATTCTCTTTATGAAGAAGTATACTGGTAAAGAAATTACAGAAGATAAATTGGTGAATATTAATATCTATTCAGTTAAGAGAATCATTACAGAAAGAGCTCTTGATATTATTGATAGTTACCTTTCTCAAAATGAAGATGATCTCTATGCATGGTATGGCGTACTTTCAAAAGAGTTGGCCGGGTACAATGTGTGGGAGAGCAAAATGAGATCTAGTAAGAGCGCTACTCGACATATGGCATGGGCCAAGAAGGTTCCGCATCAACATCTAAAATCAGAAGTTGTGATTAAGCTACATAAACTTATGAATCGACTACAAAAAAGAAACTAATAGAAACAGTCTTTATTTCCTGTTAGTGCCATAAGGAGTCGTTCTACACCAAGGGCGATTCCGGCGCTAGGAGGTATTCCCCTTTCGAGTGCATCAAATAGGACATCAGCTTTAGGAAGTTGATAGTTGTAGAGTTCTTTCTTCTCTTTCGCTTGTTCTTCGAACCTCTTTACTTGCTCATCAAGATCTGTCAGTTCATTAAAGCAGTTACAAAGTTCAACTCCATTGGCATAAATTTCGAATCTTTCACAAACTAGAGGATTAGATTCTTTTAAAGTCGATAAGGCCTTTAGTGGTGCAGGAAATTCATAGAGTAGTAGAAAGTCATACTTTTCAAAATGAGGTTCTACTTTATTTAGCATAAGAAGGAAGAAGAGATCATCCCAACTGAGTTCATCTCTATTTGTCGGAAGATGAATATCTTTAAAGTTCTTTTCGATAAGCTCATAGAGATCATTCTTCTTATCTATATATTGAAGAATATCGACATTAATAGTTTCTATAAAAATTTCTTGAACCGTTTTCTTTGTAAATTTCACCGTGTCGGCAATAGTTTGGACTTGCTTGCTTTGAAGATACTTTTGGCAATAAGAGAAAAGCTCTTCACAATCCTTCATTATACTTTCATAACGTGCTTGTGCTCTGTACCACTCGAGCATGATAAATTGCGGCCTATGTGTTTCACTATTTGGCTCATCCCTGAAGCAGTAGGACATCGTAAAAATTTTCGAAAGACCTTCGCTAAGTAACTCTTTCATATGAAATTCAGGGGAAGTGTGGAGATACAGCTCTGTTTTCTTACTTTGTTGCATCGAGTATAAACTGAATGGATGAATATGGACTTCCATTCCTGGATTACTAACGGCCGGAGGAGTTAGAACATCGAGAAAGTCTTGCTCATTGAAGAAGTTTCTAATCGCCTGTTGTAGATGAAATAGTGGTAAGTGTGGGCTCTGCTTAGTGTTGCTCATAGCAGCAACTTACAAGAAAAAGTTGATTTTTGATAGTCCCTATCATAAGTCTAGTCTATAAAATTTTAATAAGAATAAGGACATATAATGTTACAAATTATTGCTGTGCTTCAATCTTGGATTGATGAGCTAGGAATTAAATTAGTTGTTACTGATATTCACGCCTATGCCTTCATTGGTGTGCTCTCAATTCTCTTTCTCGTTTCCCTTTCACTTATCTTTAAGTCGACTGACAAGGCTGAGCTGGAAGAGTCAAAAGAAGAGCCCTCTAAGGAAGAACCCAAAGAAGAGTTTGAACTAGAGGAGAAAGCAGAGGAGAAGGCAGAGGAGAAAGAGGACTCTGATCAAGATGCCAAGATCTCCGAGCAAATCAAAGCCGATCTCAAGCAAGTTGCAACCGAAGCAACCCTTGAAGAAGATAAGCCTCAAGGCCCATCTTGGACAGAAAGACTAAAGAAAGGCCTCTCTCGTTCAAGAAGCGAAGTTTGGGGAAAGCTTGGTGGGATCTTCACTTCAGGAAAGATTGATGATGATGCTCTAGAGGAAATTGAAGAAATTCTGTATGGGGCAGATATCGGTCCAGCAACGGCTTCGGAGCTCTTAGATGCTCTTCAAGAGCAAGTTAAGAAGGAAGGATTTGGTGAAGACCAATTCAAGGCATTCTTAAAAGAATTCCTAACTCAAAGAATGGAGTCGGTACAAGAAAAAGTTGATAACTCTCTTTTTGAATATGAGAAAGCTCAACCAGGACTTCCAAAAGTTATAATGATTGTTGGAGTTAACGGTGCAGGAAAAACAACAACAATTGGTAAGCTTGCAACAAAACTTACTAATCAAGGTGCAAAAGTTGTTGTTGGTGCTTGTGATACATTTAGGGCCGCTGCGGTAGACCAACTTCAAGTTTGGTGTGATAGAGCAGGAGCCACAATGATCAGAGCAAAGGAAGGGGCCAATCCAAGTGGTGTTGGTTATGATGCACTGAAAGAAGCAATGACTAGTAATGCAGACTACTGCATTTTAGATACAGCAGGAAGATTGCATACTGCTGGAAATTTAATGGAAGAGCTTGCTAAGAGTAAGAATGTCCTAAAGAAGTTAATGCCAGATGCGCCGCATCATACACTACTTGTGATTGATGCTATCACTGGTCAAAATGCGATTCGTCAGGCTGAGGAGTTTAACAAGACTTTAGATCTGTCTGGATTAATCTTCACAAAATGCGATGGGTCATCAAAAGCAGGAAGTGCCGTGGCCATCGTTCAAAAACTTCAAGTTCCAATTACATATATTGGAGTTGGAGAGAATGTTGAAGACCTGAATGAATTTGCATTAAATGACTATATTGACGCACTGATAGGTAACTGAGTCGTTGACGTAGATTAGGTCAAGGACTACAATTAAGATCTATGGATATGCAATTAGAAGTAAAAGAATACAATGTTTTAGGGCATAACATTAGACTAAAAGAGTCTAATGAATCAGATACAGTTTCACCTGATCAAATTGTTGAATTTGTGAATGGTGAGATTAATGCAATTAAACAAAGTGCACCTAATTTGGCAGACTCTCAAGTTGCCGTGCTTGTGGCCTTAAAACTGGCCCAAGAAAAGTTGTCTCTAGAAAAAGATTTCAAGCACAATATGACTTCTTTACAAAAGACAGCTAGAGAAGCACTTAAGCTTGTTGAGGAAGTGGTACCGACAACTCATTAATGAGTAAGGTAGAACTGAGACAAATTATTAAGCGTACAATTCAAGAGCTAGATGAAAGTCAAAAGCTTGAGAAGTCGCGAAATATAAGTAAGCAATTAGCGTCCTTTCTTTTAGATCAAAATTATATCCATAGAAAAATTGGAGGATTCTATCCTCTTGATGATGAAGTGAATTGGCTTTTAGAAAGTCCAATTCCTGAAAATGCTAATTTAGCATTTCCCCTAATGTATGGTGATTCTCAAATGAGCTTTAGGCTTTGTGCAGTTAAAGATCTTGAGTTGAAAAGAGCCTATGGTAGGGAGTTTCGGGAGCCTGCAGAGTCATGTGATGAAGTCAGTCCTGAGGTAATCATTGTGCCAGCAATGGCCTTTGATAGAAGTGGAAACCGTCTTGGGAGAGGCAAAGGTTTTTACGATAAATTTTTAAGCAATAGAGACGACGCGAAGATGTCTAAAGACATTGGAACGATAAAGATTGGAATCTGCTTTCACGAGCAACTTGTTGAAAAGGTCCCTGTGGATGATCACGATATCCCTGTGGATTTTATTATAACCGACAAAGAGTTTGTGAAGGTGAGTAATAGGAGAGAAGAATGACAACTGAAGTAATACTTGCATCGGTTCTTTTCTTGCTCGTTGGTGCCGGAATCGGTTTTGTTATCAGAAACACTCAAGCTAAGAAAGAAGTAGCGGAGAGAGAAAAGAAAGGTGACGAAATCATTGAGAAGGCTAAAGAGCAAGCTAAAGACATTAGCTATAAAGCAAGAAAAGAAGCCAAGGAAATTGCGCAAGAAGAAAAGCGTGATGCCGATCGTTATGCTGAAAAAGTAAAGAAAGAAGTTAACGAAAACGAAAAAGAACTTAATAAGAAGATGGCTAAGTTCGAAGCTAAAGTGGACGAGCATGAAGACAATGTTAAGAAGCTTAAGAAGAAAGAAGAAGAACTAAAAGATAAAGAACTTCAAGTTTTCAAAGAAAAAGAAAAGTATATTGTACGCCAAGAAGAATATGCGGCGAAGCTATCTGAAGTTGCTTCAATGACTAAAGAACAAGCTAAAGAAGAGCTTATTAGTACAATGGAAGAAGAGGCCAAAGTTGATTTCTCTAAGATGATTAAGAGAATGGAAGAAGAGGCCAAGGAAGATGCAGAAAACAGAGCGAAGAGAATTGTAGGTATTGCAGTTCAGAGATTTGCTGGTGAGTATGTAGCTGAGAAAACAATTTCAACTGTTGATCTTCCATCTGATGATGTTAAAGGTCGTCTGATTGGTAGAGAAGGTAGAAATATTAGGGCCTTCGAACAAATCTGTGGTGTTGATCTTATTATTGATGATACTCCGGAGCTAGTTGTTCTTTCTTCTTTCAACGTCGTAAGACGTGAGATTGCAAAGAAGACAATTGAAAAGCTGATCGCTGATGGACGTATCCACCCAGCGAAAATTGAGAATTTCATGACAAGTCTAAGTCTGAATTTTGAGAAGACTCTACTTACACTTGGAGAGAAAGCTCAAATGGAAATTGGTGTTCACGGGATTCACCCAGAAATCCTTAAGCTTGTTGGAGCTCTTAACTTTAGAACTTCGTACACTCAGAACCAATATCAACATGCTATTGAGGCTGCGTTTGTTGCGGGAGCTATGGCAAGTGAAATGGGACTTAATGTTAAGCAAGCAAGAAGAGCAGCTCTTCTTCACGATATCGGGAAAGTTCTCGATGCATCGGCAGAGGGATCACACGCTGTTATCGGTGCAGACTTTGCTAAGAAATATGGTGAATCAGCTGATATCGTTCACGCGATTAGAGCTCACCACGATGATGAAAAACCTGAGTCAATTCTTGCTCACATCGTAGCGGCATCTGATGCTATCTCTGGTGCAAGACCTGGAGCACGTAAGGCCCTGACTGAATCATATGTTTCAAGACTGACTGACATCGAAGAGATTGTTAACTCTTTTGAAGGTGTTTCTAAGTCTTATGCAATCTCTGGTGGACGTGAAGTTAGAGTTTTCGTTGAGAATGATAAGATCAACGATGAAGAAACAATCATGCTATCACGTGATATCGCGAGAAAGATTGAAGAGGAAATGTCATATCCTGGAACAATCAAAATTACAGTTGTTCGTGAAACGAAAGCTGTTGGTGTTGCGAAGTAATACAATAATCAAAAGATATCTTGAGAAGGGACCTTAAATAGGTCCCTTTTTTTATTCATATTCCTTAACACCCCCTAGATTTTTCCCAAATAGAAATAGATAATAAGTAGGATGTTTAAACTTGATAGAGTTAAAAGATATTACACTTTCACACTTCCCGTTATCTTACTGGCGTTTCTCTTGTTGCTATTTTCGCCACTCGTCTTGGAAGTCATCATTCCTTATCTCTTAGTTTATACATTTGCTGTTTTCTT
>NZ_AUNJ01000098.1 GCF_000447775.1 Bacteriovorax sp. DB6_IX | reverse complement strand
AAATATTCTTATATCCATTGTTAATAACATCTTGATTGAAAATAACAGATGTCGCTGCAACTATACAAAAGGCGAGTAAAGCAAATGTACTATTTGGTAGATCTTTTAATCCTCGTTTATATATGAAATAAACAATTGGTATAATCATCAAAATATGAAAGACGGCCATCAAGCTTATTGAATTAAAAAGACCAATGATGAGAATTATAAGAGCAGCTTTTATAAGATTATGCATTAGGATCCTATTTTTTATAATATGTTTTATACCAATCAACGAAATTCTTTATTCCCTCATCTAGCGAAGTAGCTGGTCTAAAATCTACTAATTCAAATAAATCTTCAACATCAGCGTATGTTCTAGGAACATCACCTGGCTGCATTGGTTGCATAACTTTTTCTGCTGTTTTACCTGTGTGCTTCTCTATCGTTTCGATAAATTCCATTAGATTTACTGGGCTTGAATTACCAATATTATAAATCCTGTACGGTGCGTGAGAAGTATTTGGTGCCGAAGTTTCTCCTCCAGACTCAGGAATCTTATCAATTAGTCGCATCTGTGCTTCAACTATATCTTCTACATAAGTAAAATCTCTTTGCATTTCACCATTATTGAAGACCTTAATTGGCTTATCATTCATTACAGCATCAGTGAATAAAAAAGGTGCCATGTCTGGCCTCCCCCATGGTCCATAAACAGTAAAATATCTTAGACCTGTAGTTGGTATCCCATAAAGATGTGAATATGTGTGGGCCATAAGTTCATTTGCTCTTTTAGTTGCTGCATATAAACTAACAGGGTGATCCACAGGGTCGGTAGTTTTAAATGGAACAGATTTATTTACACCATACACAGATGAAGAAGATGCATAGATAAGATGTTTTACATTATTATGCCTGCATCCCTCCAGAACATTTAGAAAACCTTCTGCATTAGATTTCATATAAGTATGTGGGTTTTCAATTGAATATCTTACACCAGCTTGAGCTGCAAGATGATAAACGATATCAAATTTTTCTTCAGAAAAAAGTTGAGCCATTTTTAAATCATCTGATAAATTAATTTTTCTAAATGAAAGCTTTTCGTATTTATCACTTATAGAATCATTAGAGCTTAAACCTAATTCTTTTAACCTATCTTCTTTTAGTGAAACCTGATAATAATTATTAAGATTATCTATTCCGACAACCTCATAACCCAGATCAACCGCTTTTTTAGCAGTATAGAATCCTACAAAGCCCGCAATACCTGTAACTAATATTTTCATGTATATATACTAACTTTTTTTATTCTCAAAAGCATCTTTTCATTTTGACAAGCCACATTAGCAGACCTATCTTTTATGCATGATTGATCAATTAATAGATAAATTTAAAGACCCTTGGATTCTTATTGGATTCGCTGGTCAAGGCTTATTCTTCTCAAGATTTATAGTTCAATGGTTGGCATCTGAAAAAGCTGGCAAGAGTGTTGTTCCTACTATCTTTTGGTACTTATCAATTTCAGGAAGTCTCTTACTCTTAGTCTATTCTTACCACATTAAAGACCCAATATTTCTTCTGGCAAGTTTTCTTAATATTTTCATTTATCTTAGAAATATTTATTTAATAAAGAACCCTAAGAATTCTTAATCACTCTTAAATATAAAAAAAGGAGGCCAAAGCCTCCTTCATTACTTTTGAATTTTGTAATTCAGAATTATCCTGCAAGGAATACAGAGATAAGAACGAAGATTACAAGTGATTCCATAAGTGCAAGACCAAGAATCATTGGAGTTTGAATCTTGTCAGCAGCAGATGGGTTTCTTGCGATACCTTCTAGAGCAACAGAAGCAGCTCTTGATTGAGCAGCAGTTCCACCGAAAGCAGCTACAGCCATAGCTAGGAAGTAAAACATGTACTTAATTGCAGCTGTGTTAGCTGTCCAAGTTGTAACATTTTCCATAAAAATCTCCTGTCGTAAATAACGACGATTAAGTTTTAGTTTATCTTAGTGTGCGTGATGCTCATCATGATCGTGGTGAGCAGTAGCAAGACTAATATAAACCATTGATAACATTGTAAATACGTATGCTTGAATAAAACAAACTAGTAGACCAAGAATATAGAATGGAAGTGCAGCACCAAGAGCACCAACATTTACACCTAGTATTTCAAGGTTAAGGAATGTTGTAAGTACGTGGTGGTCACCCATCATGTTACCTCTTAGACGAAGAGCTAGAGATAAAGGTCTAATCATATTTGATAGGATCTCAATTGGGAAAATTAAGATCGCCATATACCATAGTGGTCCAGCAAAGTGGGCTAGGTAATTCATAGTTCCAAGTTCTTTACAACCTTTGATGTTGTAGTAAACGAAAGAAAGTACACCAAGAGCAAGAGTTGTATTGATGTATTCTGTTGGAGGTAAGAAACCTGGAATTAGTCCAATTACGTTTGAAATAAAAATTGTAATGAATAGAAATGCAATGAATTTGAAATACTTTGGTGCATCTTTTTCACCTAGTACAGCATTACATTGAGTGTAGATAAAACTTCCGTAAGCCTCTACAAGATTTCTAAGAGTGATTCCTTTATCAGGAATGACTCTATTTTCAACTGAAAGCTTTGAGATTTTAGCTCTGTAGATTAGACCTACAACAATGAGTAGAGTCGCTACAAGTCCAGTTGTTAGAATGTAAGTTGGAAAGTGAAGGTGAAATTTGTGAGCAATTACACCCATCCATGTGAAACCACCAGCAGCAAAAGCGTTAGCAGTTACTAGTGAAGATAGAATCAAAGCGATTTTTTTCATTTGATACCTTTATAAAGTATTATTTTTTCTTCATGCTAAGGCTTGCGCCCAGCACAAATATATGAACAAAATAGTTTAATACGGGTATTATTATCCTACTTCCCATAATTTGTACACCAAATATTATGGCAGAAATCAAAATCACTATCTTTCCTATAAAAAGGAAAGCCAGTTTTCCTTTATTCGATTTGTAGCCCTCTTCTTGATACGGCGCAGTAAGTTCATAGATAGCTTCTGAGAACATAACTAAATAAACAATAGTTGCTGCATATACCGTTAAAACTGCAATCCATTCTTCAGGATATTTGGACAAGTAAAGACATACGGCCGTAGGCGGTATTGATAGTGTAAGAAAAACCTTACTATTTATTTTTTCCAGAGCTCTTAAGTGCATAGACAACCATCGAAATTAGAATATTTCCCACAATTGCGAGAAAGATAAATATTGCTGTGTTTTTTGAAATAACTTGTTTTTCAACAAGTGTCCACAAGAACCATGCTGTCATTAAGGCAGATGAGGGGAGACTCATAGCAAGGGCCATTGGTTTGATCCATTTTTTATCAAACACTAGCGTCTCCTTGAAATTCTGCGCTCATAAACGCTCTTTAAACGCTGCTGAATCACTTTTGTGTTCGGATACTCACCCAAGATTGAGTAATAGATATTATAGGCTAATTTGAGCCTCTCCATAGTCTCATAGGCATTACCCATAAGAAATTTGGCTTTAACAATCTTATCTCTTCTTTTCTCTCTCTTAATATATTCCCTCAAGTAGGAAACAGACTTTTGCCAATCCTTATTATGAAAATAAAGTTGTCCATAAAGATAGAATGCATCTGTATGGAATTTGTGATTGGGAGAATTTTGAAGTGGAATAAGGTTCTTTTCTGCTTCTATGAATTTGTTTTGATTTACAAGTGTAGAGACATATCTATATTCATAGAGATCATAATTATTAAGCTTAGGCCTAAAAGAAATGAGTTCCTTATAAATATCCTCACTTTTTTTATAATCTTTAATATAGGTATAGGCGATTTCTCCAACACGTTCCTGTGTTTTAACGAGCCAGATTGGATCATTTGTTAATTCACGAATCTTCTCGTAATAATGAATTCCTTTTCTATACTCCCCAAGCGAAATTGCATAAAGTTCACCTAGCTGATAGTAAATTTTAATTCTAATATCTTGTGGTGGAATCTCTTCCAAAATCTCATGATATTGTTTTACTGCTTTTGTGTACTCTTGGTTTGTAATATAGGTTTGTGCAATTAGAATTTGTTGATGAATTCTAGGAGTAAAGTCGCATGCACTATTGAGAAGAATTAGGGCCAGCAGTAAGCCGGCCCTAAGATATTTGATTTTATTCATCAGTTCCTGATGTTTCTTCAGATCCATCATCTTCAGGATCAAGAATTTTTTCTACTGAAACAACTTTTTCATCTTCTTTCGGAGTAAGAATTCTTACACCTTGAGTTGCACGTCCCATCAATGAGATACCAGAGATTTTAGTTCTAATTACTTGTCCTCTGTCTGTTACAACCATCAAGTCGTCTTTATCAGTAACTGGTTTAATTTGGATAATTTCACCATTCTTATCAGTCAATCTCATTGCTAGGATACCTTTCCCGCCACGTGTTTGTTTACGGTATTGGCTAGCTTGAGTTCTCTTACCATAACCTTTTTCAGTTACAGATAAGATCTCCATTGTATCGTCGATAAGTTCCATCCCAATGATTTTCTCTGTCTCATCGATATTAATACCTTTAACACCTTGAGATACTCTACCCATTGGTCTTGCATCAGATTCAGCAAATCTAATAATCTTACCTGATGAAGAACAAAGTAGTACGTCTTTCGAACCATCAGAAATTCTAACGTTAACAATATGGTCACCATCTTGAAGTTTAATAGCTTTAAGACCAGACTGTTTAATATTAGAGTAATCTTCTAATGAAGATTTTTTAACAAGACCTTTATTAGTTGCGAAAATTAGATATTTCTCATTTCCATCAGCTGTTTTTTCTTCACCTTTTGGAACACAGATAATTTCAGTAACTTTATCTCCGCCTGGAATTGCAATTAGATTTGCTAAGTTACGTCCTTTAGAAGTTCTAGTTCCCTCAGGAATTGTATAAACTTTCTTAGAGAATACTTGTCCTCTTGAAGTAAAGAAGAGAAGTGTATCGTGTGTATTGGCCGTAAAGATATTTGTGAAGAAATCATCATCGTTAGCAGCTCCTTTAACACCTTTACCTCCACGCTTCTGCGTACGGTAAGTGTCTACTGGCATTCTTTTAACATAACCTTTATGCGTGATAGTAACGATAACTTCTTCTTGCTTAACGAGATCTTCAAGTTGAATTTCATCAGCTTTAGCAACAATATCAGTTCTTCTTTCATCACCGTACTTTTCAACGATTTCTGTGAACTCATCTTTAATGATTCCTTTGATTAGATCTTCGCTATTTAGAATTTCTTCTAAACGTGCAATCTCTGCCATGATAGCTTCGTAATCAGCAATAATCTTATCTCTTTCTAGACCAGTAAGACGTTGAAGTCTCATATCTAGAATTGCTTGCGCTTGAATTGGAGATAATTCATAAGTCGACATTAATTTCGACTTAGCATCCGCAGGTCCCTCAGATTTCTTAATAAGTTCAACTACTGCATCAATATTTTCAACAGCAACTTTTAAACCTTCTAAGATATGTGCTTTTTCTTTTGCTTTCTTTAACTCATAAACTGTTCTTCTAATAACAACTTCACGTCTGTGATCAATGAAACATTCTAGCTGTTCTTTAAGATTTAGAACTTTAGGTGATCCATTTACAATAGATAAGAAGATAATACCAAAAGAAGACTGAAGTGCAGTTTGCTTATATAGCTTATTAATAATTACGTTAGCAATTTCACCTCTTTTAAGATCAATTGCAATTCTAATACCTTCTCTTGAAGACTCGTCTCTAATATCAGAGATACCTGTTAGTGATTTTTCATTAACAAGGCTTGCAATTTTTCAATTAGCTTTGCTTTGTTGACCTGATATGGAAGTTCAGTAATTACGATTCTCTCTCTGTCTTGAGATTTTCCATAAGCCTCTACATCAATCTTAGCTCTAGTTTGAATAACACCTTTACCAGTATGATAAGCAGACTTAATCCCTTCAGTTCCATGAATAGAACCTGCTGTTGGGAAATCTGGACCTGGAACAATTTCCATTAAGTCATTGATCGTCATATCTCTATTATCTGTAAGAGAGATTAGTGCCGTCATGATTTCAGTTAAGTTATGTGGTGGAATATTTGTTGCCATCCCAACTGCAATACCTGCAGATCCATTTACTAATAGAGTAGGGACTTTAGTTGGAAGAACTTTTGGCTCTTTTAAAGAATCATCATAGTTCGGTTGCCAATCAACTGTTTCTTTATCAAGGTCACGTAGCATTTCTTCAGAAAGCTTCTTCATTCTGATTTCCGTGTACCTCATCGCCGCAGCGTTATCACCATCAATAGAACCAAAGTTTCCTTGACCATCTACAAGTGGATATCTCATTGAGAAATCCTGAGCAAGTCTAACGATTGTATTATAAACAGCAGAGTCACCGTGTGGGTGATACTTACCAATTACGTCACCAACAACACGGGCAGACTTTAAAAATGGTTTATTGTGATAGTTCCCAAGAGAGTTCATTGCATAAAGTACTCTTCTGTGTACTGGCTTTAGACCATCTCTTACGTCTGGAAGTGCACGACCTACGATTACAGACATTGCGTAATCTAGGTAACAATTTTTCATTTCGTCGCGAATTCCAATTGTCGCAACATTTCCATTATTTTGTGGGGCATTTGTCTCATCAGTCATTTTGTTTTTCCTTAAACATCAAGGTTTCTAGCATTAAGTGCATTTTGCTCAACGAATTCTCTACGTGGTTCTACTTGGTCACCCATAAGAACAGAGAATACTGAATCTGCTTCGATAGAATCTTCTACTTGTACTTGAAGTAGTGATCTATTTTCTGGATTCATCGTTGTCTCCCAAAGTTGCTCAGGGTTCATTTCTCCAAGACCCTTGTAACGTTGGATATATGCTCCTTGCTTTCCGTCTGCGATAATAAAATCAGCAAACGCTTGTAGGCTTTCATACTCAACTGTTTCACCTTTTTCTTTTGAAACTGCAAAGTGTGAAGTCATATACTTTTTAATACCATCATATGTATTAAGAAGATCAGCAAACTCAGGAGAATCTAGGAAGTTTGTACCAAGTTTAAACTTCTTTGTTCTCGCTGTTGTTTTTACAGTTATTTTAACTTGCTTAGTTTGGTGAACCGTATCTTCAACAACATCAAAAGAATATTCTCTTAATGTTTCTGCTTCTTTTGTTTTAAAATATTCAGTTAACTTCTTTAATTCAGTTTCTAGTTTTGAAGCATCTTTTAATGTTTCAGATGTAATGTCTGAATCTTCAATGATTTTTCTTAGAAGTAGAGTATCAAAGTGAATATCGTATGATTTTAAGATTCCATTATA
>NZ_AUNJ01000097.1 GCF_000447775.1 Bacteriovorax sp. DB6_IX | reverse complement strand
AGTTTGGCCAAACTCTTTGCAGAATAGTTCTTATCTAGAGTCACATAGCGTCCACTACGCATTCCCGCACAAGAAGTAATTATTGATAATATTACAAATATTGTAAGTAAATTTCTAAGTCTCATAATCTCGCCCAATATGAATCTTTTTCTGGGCGAGAATAACTAAGCCTTAACCATTATCGGCAATAATTTCCGCCCACCTTTCAATTTCTTCGGCTGAATCGCTCAAAAGGTTGAGTGGATTGATCGAGATTTCCCTATTTTCAATAGCATGGCCATCTGATCCTGGCTCATTTGAACTACCAAGAAAGGAGCCACCGATCCAAAAATACTCGCGGTTCTTAGAGTCAAAACGTCTTTCCACCTCTTCCGAATAGAATCTTTGACCTAGTTTAGTGATTGATGTCCCTGTTATCTCTTCCATAGGAAGATCTGGGACATTAATATTGAGCATAGTAAGTGGTGAGATTTGCTCATGCATTCTTTTTTGAACAAATTCCCTCATGAATTTTGCCGCGCTCTCATATCTAATTTCATCATAATCATGTGGGCGATGATCAATGACCGTACTAATGGCCACAGATGGAACCTGATGAAAACTTCCCTGCCTGGCAGCAGCAACAGTACCCGAATAGTAGATATCTTGACCTAAGTTGGCCCCTCTATTAATTCCAGAAATCACCAAGTCCGGTTTTTCATCGAGAATATGAATAATACCAAGTAATGTACAATCAGCAGGATATCCGGTCGTACCGTAGAAATCTTTCTTGATTTTCTCAATCCTCACAGGATGATCAAGAGTTAGAGTCTGACCTGTTGCACTTCTCTCACTAAGTGGAGCAACAACAGTGACATCCGCAATGTCAGCAAGGTGTTCATATAGAGAATTTAGTCCCGGTGCATAGACACCGTCATCATTACTTAAAAGAATTTTCATAGAAATTTTGTAGAAAAAATCCCACTTATTAGCAAGTAAGATTTTTAAGAATACTGATATTTTTCTGCAACTTGGTGCTATCAACATTGCGATAGCAGACTTCAACCTTACTATTAATAGGCAGCTCAATAAAATCAAAGTCAACGAGATCAAAGATACTCGGAGCAAGATTACTATCCCAATCTATCTTGAGCCCAATCTTCTTTGTTTCGGCCCCTCTCAGTCCACTATAGAAGTTAGTCATAAAGTTGTGAAGGGTTCCTTCATGGTGTAGTTTCTCAAGAAATTGATAATTGAGGATTATCCCTTCGTTATACTTGGCACTAATCACTCCCTTTACATCACCCTGTGGATCATAATGCCAATAAAATGGCGTCTTAAACGAATTATAATATACAGGAGACTGTGTATCAGAAAAAACCAACACTGGGCTTAGGGCCGATTCTTTAAATGATCCAAGGATATTATCAATCATAAAATTTTGTTCATTTTGAAAATGCAGTGAGATTTTTGGGGATGTCGACTGAATCTCGGCCAAGATCTCTTCCATGACATATTGTTGAATAAAGTTAAAACTCATCGGACGAAAATCAAACTCATAAGAAGACAAACCAAGATCTTGGCCTATTTTCATTGTTCGTTTGTCATAAATTCCGGATAGTTTTATCAATTCCATCCCTATTAGGTTATCTCAAAAAAGACCTAAGAGGTTGAAAAAATAACTCAGGGCAAGATGTTCCCACAGATTCAGGGTGAAATTGCAGGCAGTAAAAGTCATCTCTATTGTAGAATAAGGCCAATTCTTTTTTAGAATCAAGGACATAGAGTCCCTCATCAAGATTCTTATAGTCGACGGTCCAGGAATTATAGCGCTGAACCTCAAAGTCTTGCTCCTGAACAAGACCTAATGATCTTAATAACTGGTGGTTTTTTTGCAGATAAACTTTCTGCCCATGAATCGGAGATTGGCACTGCTCTAGTGAGCAATTAAATTTCAAATGAAGTAATATTTGATGTCCTAGGCAAATCCCAACCTTCATAATTCCAGGTTCTTTGATAAGCTCAGCAAGAGGCCCTAAGAAAGGAAGATACTCACTAATATGACCTGGCCCAGGGCCAAGACAGAGAATATCACCAGAAGAAATAGCACCGCAACAAACTTCAGAAAAATTCGAATAGTGAATGATCTTAACTGGAGCAATCTCTTCTAAATAAGAGAGAATATTATTATTAAAACTATCTTCGAAATCAATGAAGTAAATCATTAAAGCTGAATACCAAAGAGTGAACCAAAAGTCTTCGCATTATAATTTAATAGGAAGTTAAAACTAATAATTTGATCTTTAGTTAAATCATTATTCTTAATCTGATCTTTTTGGCGATATTCAATATCAAGCTTCCAACAGTTATTCTTAGGAACATAGATACCACCGACATAAGACTCATAAACAGACTTCTTTTCAAAGTCATAGTAGTGCCCAGTACGAAGCTCAATCATATCAGAGAGTCTGAATTTGAGATCATGCTTAGTATAACGTCTTTGAGATGAGAAGGAGTCATAGATATAACTTACGCCATAGTTAAAATAAGCTTGGTTATAAGTTAGACTAAAGTCTGAAATATGCTCTCCACTTTGATGAAAGTAATACTCAGAACCAGAAAGAGATAAGTTTCCGATATTCACACCAAAAGAAGCGTGAAGTCGAGTCAGACGATCCTCAAAATCAAATTCAGGGTCATCATTTGAATTCAAAAGAACCCCTTGAGAAAGATCAAAGTAAGCAATCTTAGAGTAATCAAAATTATCGAGATTATAACGAAAGTTTTAAAATGGACTGATATCTAACTT
Source organism: Bacteriovorax sp. DB6_IX (assembly GCF_000447775.1). Taxonomy (GTDB): domain Bacteria; phylum Bdellovibrionota; class Bacteriovoracia; order Bacteriovoracales; family Bacteriovoracaceae; genus Halobacteriovorax_A. The sequence goes on along the minus strand of NZ_AUNJ01000097.1, from coordinate 732 downwards.
TGGAGTTTTCTTTAGTAAGGAGTTCTTCCAAACCAGCTCTATTGTATTTGATTCCGGAAGATCTGTTCTTGTGGCCACATCGAAAACATTTTGATCACGACCACCAATTTGATCACGATAGTCAAAACGAGCATTATTTGTCCCATCTAATAGACTTGTGACAAGATTCTCATTTCCACTAATTTTTTGGTCTTCATAATAAGAGTGATTTAATCCATATCTTACAAGATGCTTATAAGAGCTGTGAGCAATTCTTTGTTGCTTTGACTCTTCTTTGATATTTGGAACAGGGGAGATGAGATCACTCTTATTTTCCACGATCTCAACCTTTTGTGCATTCTTAGTCTCAATATAGGGCCTACCAAAAGTCTTCTCGACCTCCATCCAAAGAGAGGTCTTTATTTGACTTCCATACTTTCTCGCTGTTTGAGAACCAGAAACTTCATGAGGAATATTATAGTGTTGATAATCAAATTTATAAGTCGCTTCAAAATTAACCGGACCAAAGGGCCTTAATTTCATCCACACACTTGGTCGATAATCTAGACGTTGGACATTTCTCAGGTACTGGCCTTCTCCAACATGATTCTGTTTAAAATAAGCAAGATCCAAATTTTGATCAAAAGAAATTTTCGAAATCAAACCTGAAGATTGAAGAAAGTTAATAGGAGTATGAGACATTTCAAGATGTCCAAGGTTTTGCACATAAGAGTGATCAAAGCCTTTGGCATT
>NZ_AUNJ01000096.1 GCF_000447775.1 Bacteriovorax sp. DB6_IX | reverse complement strand
CTTTTAAAATTACTGAAAGTAGTAAGTATCTCGTCAGTCGAATTAATATCAAAGGAATTCAAGAAAAGAGCCTTAGAGAAAAAGTTTACCAGGCTTTAAAGAGTAAAGTCGGTCAAGAGTTTAATGTAACGATTGTCGATGAAGATCTGAAAACGGCTCTGGAAGTTGTGAGAAATGAAGGTTATTACTTTGCTGCCTATGCGGAAAAGAACCCTAAGAAGATTATTCAAGTATCAAATGCCTCAAAATCAATAAATATTAATCTTAGTTTTAACTTAGGGCGAAAGTCTTTTCTTGGTGATCTTATTGTTACAGGGAATCTTGAAACTAAAGACATTGTCGTAAAGAGAGAGATTAGACTAGATAAAGGTAAGCTCATTACTCCTAAGTTGATGAATGAGTATGTTGGGCGTTTGAGGACACTTGGCCTATTTGCTAGAGTTGATATTACTCCATTTCTTGGAAATAAGATTAATGAGAACTCTTCTTACTTAAACTTCATTATAAAGGTGAAGGAAAAAAACTTTAATAAAGCCGAGATTGCACCAGGGTTCCGTACAGACCTTGGATATAAGATTTCCTCATCTGTTTCTTTCAATAATATTGCTGGGATGAATCGAAGCCTAGTCGCAAAAATCCAGACCAACTTGAGAAATAGTTATTCCTACTTAGATGATAGAAGGCGTCGCGATGAAAACGATCGTCTCGAATGGCTAGCGCAGGTTAAGTACATAGAACCTTACCTTTTTGGAACATCTGTTGAGTGGGATTTTGGAGTTAAGTACCAAAGAAAGAGGTACTCTGGTTTTGACGCAGATATTTTAAGTATCTCACCGTCACTTTCAAAACAGCTTACTGACAAGATCACAGCTTCTCTTGAATATGAATATGATGTTATCCGTCAATATGATGCAACTCAAGAAGAAGATGATGACAGGTTTAAGATTGGTTCCATCACGCCATCAATGACTTTTGATTTCAGAGATGATCCCACGGCTCCAACAAAAGGTGCTTGGTTTAATCTCTCTTGGGAATTTGCAAATCCATATTTTGCTTCTCAGGACGATGATGACCTTTCTATAAATTATAATAGGGCCATCGCTAGAAACTATTTTTATTACCCAATTGGGAAGATTGTCTTGGCCAGCTCCCTAACTCTGGGAATGGAGAAGAACTTTGCCAGAGATGGTCTCTTTGACTCAGATGGTGATGCTGTTTTAGATAGTGATGGAGAGCAAAAGACACGTGGCTTCATTCCAAGTCTAAAGGTTTTTAGATTATCTGGCCGAGACTTATTAAGAGGTTTCTCTGATGATGAGAGTAATGTCCTTATAGATGGTACAGATGTTTCAGATATTATCGTGAGAAATACGGCCTATTTAGTAAACTTTAAGCTTGAGTCGAGATACTACTTATCTGATAACTCTGTGATTGCATTATTCTTTGATGCAGGACGAGTATTTAATGATAGTGTGAGGTTCTTTGATTTAAAAACGTCCGCAGGGATGAGCTTCAAAGTCTTAACACCAGTTGGCTCGCTTGATTTCGACTATGGAGTCAAGCTTCATAGAGAAAGATTTGACAATGGAGGCAGGGAGTCATTTGGGCGCTTTCACCTAAGTATTGGACAATTCTAGGCTCAATAATTTCAATTTCTAGGAAAAAATTAATTATTTTCAACCTTTAGCTATTATTTTTACACGATTTCCATTATTATAGTTTTTCGGGTGAATTGGCCCTTGACTAGAGGCCCAAAAATCTTATATAAGAAACGTCATCTGTCTTATTTAGAAGATAATTGTGAATATTGAATTAATAAATATTTAGTAGAAGGTTGTTATGTACACTGAAAAATCGTTTGTTTTGAAACCTGCTGATGCTGACAAAAAGTGGTACCTTATTGATGCGACGGACAAAGTTGTTGGAAGATTAGCTACAGAAATCGCTAATGTTCTTAGAGGAAAGAGTAACCCAAAGTATACTCCACATACTGACTCTGGTGACTTTGTAGTAGTTGTTAACGCTGAAAAAGTTAAATTTACTGGAAACAAGTGGGACCAGAAAGTTTACTACAAGCACAGTGGATATGTTGGTGGTCTAAAAGAAAGAACTGCAAAAGAGCAGCTTGAAAAGAGACCAGATCTTATTATTATGAATGCTGTTAAAGGTATGCTTCCAAAGAACTCTCTTGGGAGAAAGCAATTAACAAAGCTTAAAGTATTTGCTGGAGCTGAGCACGCACATGAAGCTCAACAACCAGTTGAATATAAGTTCTAGGAAAGAGGTAGAATATGGCTGCAAAAGGTAAAAGTTGGGATGCTCAAGCTGTAGGAAGAAGAAAATCTTCAGTTGCTAGAGTTTATATTGGAAGTGGTTCAGGAAAGATCACTGTAAACAATAGAGATATTAAAGATTACTTCCCAAAGGGAACTGATCGTTACGTTGTTAATCAACCACTAAACCTACTAAAGGTTTCAGATAAGTATGATCTAAAGATCAACGTTACTGGTGGTGGAACAACTGGTCAAGCAGGTGCTGCAAGACTAGGGATTACTAGAGCACTTCTTAAATTAGATGCTGCTGCTAGACCAGAACTTAAAGCTGCTGGATTTGTTACTAGAGATCCAAGAAAAGTTGAAAGACAAAAAGCTGGTCAAAAAGGTGCAAGAGCAAAGTACCAATTCTCAAAGCGTTAATATATATCACTTATATATTCAAAGAGCCCGCAATATGCGGGCTTTTTTTATTCTCGTCTTCGAAGTCTAATCAAAATCCAGTTAAAAAAGCATGTATTTTAAAGTAAAAAGATAGCATGCATATCTCGATCAAAAACTGTAATACACACAACTTAAAAAATGTCTCAGTTGATATACCTATGAATCAAATTACATGCTTCAGTGGTCCTTCTGGGTCTGGAAAGTCGTC
>NZ_AUNJ01000095.1 GCF_000447775.1 Bacteriovorax sp. DB6_IX | reverse complement strand
CGCTCTTAAGTGAGGCTCATTTTCTGTCTTGTCTTTAAGAGAAGCAATCTCCTCAAGACTTAGGAAAGTATAACACTTAAGAAGTGAGTCCACGATTGAGTCATCTTGATTTAACAAGAATTGATACATCTTATATGGTGAAGTCATTTCTGCACTTAGGTAAACAGCATTTCCTTCTGACTTACCAAACTTCTTCCCATTTTGGTCAGTAATGAGTGGCATTGTCATACAGTAAACTTGGTTCTGATTCATCTTACGAGTTAAATCAGTTCCCGCTGTCATATTACCCCACTGATCAGATCCACCAAGCTGGAGTGTGACATTGTGGTTCTTATTAAGAGTGACAAAGTCATAGGCCTGTAGAACTTGATAAGAGAATTCTGTTAATGAGATCCCAGAATCAGATGTAATTCTCGACTTCACTGAATCCTTGTTAAGCATTTCATTGACTCTAAAACGCTTTCCAATAGTTCTTAGAAATTCTAAGAAACCAAGCCCGGACCACCAGTCAGCATTATTCACAAGAACAGCAGAGTTTTCACCACAGTCAAAGTTAACGAATTGCCCTAACTGCTCTCTTATTCCTTTAATATTATCATTTAGAGTTTCTACATCGAGTAGATTTCTTTCTTCACTCTTTCCTGAAGGGTCGCCGATCATACCAGTGGCACCACCAACCAGCATATATGGCTTATGCCCAGCTTTTTGAAATCTCATACAAGTGACAATTGTAAAGAGGTTTCCAAGTTGAAGAGACTTTGCCGATGGATCATATCCACAGTAAAAAGACATTCCACCTTCGTTAAACTTCTTCTCCAGCTCTTGCTCATGAGAGAGAGCTTCAATAATTCCTCTTGCTTTTAATTCATCAAAAAACTTCATTCTAATTAAGCCTTTGTTTAATAATTGAAATTGGAGTTAATGCCACAACTGTTTTTAAATCTGGACCATGTGCTCTTCCAGTTAGGCAAACACGAGTCCCCATAAATAATGGCTTTCCTTTAATCTTGAGTTCTTTTTTAAGATAGTTCATCCACTCTCCAACTTGATCTTCAGAGATAAACTCAGATGAGATGGCAGCAACCTGTTCTTTTAGATACTCTTTAATCTGTGGTGTTGTCTCCCAAGAAATAGCTTCCTTATACTGATCATCCTCATCTGCTCCAGCATCAAAGAAGATTGGTAGGTGCTCTTTAATATCAGAGAACAACTGAACTTTCTCTTTCATGAGACCAGCAAACTTTGTCTGCCACGCTTGATCTTGTTTATTATATTCAGAGTCAGCTTCTAATTCATTTGCAAAGCCACGAGCGATGACTGAGTCATCTAACTTTCTCAGCCACTGCTCATTGAAGAAATTAAGCTTCTTAATATCGTACATAGCTGAAGACTTAGAAAATCTCTTATAGTCGAAGAGCTCTCCTAGTTCATTAACATCAAAAATATCTGTTTCATCTGGATGAGACCAACCAAGAAGACAAAGGTAATTTGTCACGGCTTCTGGAAGGTATCCCATTTCCTTATATTGAGTAACCGAAGTGGCCCCATGTCTCTTTGAGAGTTTCTGTCTGTCCTCACCAACAAGAAGAGAAACGTGAGCGAACTCAGGAACCTCTGCTCCAAGAGCTTCGTAAATCATAAGCTGACGGCAAGTATTATTTAAATGCTCTTCTGCTCTAAAAACATGTGTCATTCCCATCTTGTGATCATCCACAACACAGCAGAAGTTATAAACAGGCATTCCATTTGATCTGATAATGACAAAATCACCAACCATATCTTCAGGGAAAGTCACATGTCCTCTTACAAGGTCTGTAAACTCCCACTTCTTTCCAGGGTTCTTAAAGCGGATAACATATTCCTCACCTGCTTCAATTTTCTTCTTGGCCTCTTCAAGAGAGAAGTCTCTATACTTTCCATGATACTTATGAGGTGCGGCCTTTTCAGCGTTCGCTTTTTCCGTTAGTTCTTCGAGTTCTTCAGAAGAGAGAAAACATGGATAGGCCAGGCCTCTTTCGACGAAATCCCATGCAATATCTTTATACATTTGCATTCTTTCAGATTGTCTATATGGACCAAAGTCTCCACCACAATCAGGACCTTCATCATGTGTGATTCCCAACCATTTTAGATCGCCAATTTGAGCTTCCTCAAATTCTCTCTTTGATCTTTCGAGGTCTGTATCTTCGACTCTTAAGATATATTTACCACCTCTTGCCTTAGCAAATAGGTAAGAATAAAGTGCTGTTCTCGCTCCACCGATGTGGAGATACCCTGTTGGAGATGGGGCAAATCTAACTCTAACTGTCATAATGCTTCCTTTACTACAACTCAATGCAAAATAAATTAAAGATATACTGGCCAATTATATACTAGGAATCAGGTGTTGAACATTTCTTTCCCGGGAATTTGGGTGATAAATAGACGAAGACCCATAGCAGCAACAGCTCCTATGGGTCCTCTTGTGTTCGTTTGCCTTCTTGAAGGGCTTTTAGTTCGTTTTGTTTTTGTAAACTTTAATTTTAAAAGAGTGTGTCTTCTCTTCTTTGATATTTAGGTTTCTAAACTTTAATAGTTTGATTGTTGAATCAACTTTAAGCTTTATTCCAGTTCCAAATAGGGCCTTCAGTCTCTTGAAGCCTTTTGATCCTAGATCCATTGATAGCTTCATCTTATCGCCAACAATTGTCTTCTTGAATTCAGTCAGTCTAAAAGACTTTCTAAAGTGAGTATCACCATTATCTCTTCTTACATGAATATCCATGTGAACATCATCAGCAAGTTCAAAGTTATCGAGAGTCATGACGAATTCTCCACCCTTATTCATCCATAGACCATGAGATTTAGCTCTTACTGGCATAAGTTCTTTAACTTTATTGAAGAAGTTAATATCGATATTAGTGATGTAGTTATAATCTTCTTCTTTAACTGTCTTAACATTTGAAGTGATAATAAGCTCATCTTCGTTAAGGTTTGTCGTCTTAAGCTCGACTCCATTGTTATCTTTAAAGATGGCATTGAATTGTGCTTCAGCAACATCAAAGTCTCCAGAGAATTTTACAAAGAGCTTATTTGTGTGATTCTTTTCTACTTTATAAGGTACTGGAACAGTGATCTTACAAGCATAGTTTTCAGTTCTATACTTCGTTACGTCCTTACATACATACTCTTGGTATGGCTCATCAGTACAAACATTACGACCAGGAACCCAGTCACATCTTCTTACTGTTCTATTGTGGCAAACATAGTCACGGTAAGGCTCTTGACGACAAGTTTCTCTTCCTGGAACATCACGACAAACTCTTCGAGGAGAAGTCGTATGACATCTTCTCTCACCTTGTCTGTTAGTACGACAAGTTGTCTTTCCTGGCTTCATCTCACATACTTGTCTTCCAGGAGCTCTTGAGCACACACGACGGTAACGTGTCTCGTAGTTACAATCTCTTTGAGTATCATTGTAACAATTGTTATAACCTGGTTTAAAAGTACACTGCTGACGATATCTCGTCTCATATCCACATTCATTTACTGTATATGGAATTCTTCTTGTACATGTTGAATCGCGAACTTCGTCACGATAGAGAGTAACTTCTCTCACTTCTTCTTGAAGAAATTCTAATTGGCTTTCTCCGTTGTAACTAAAGACAGTGCTCTGAGCACCTTGAACATTGAGACACATGAACAGTGTCAAAAATAGACCAAAAATTGATTTCATTTTCCCCTCTCATAAGTATA
>NZ_AUNJ01000094.1 GCF_000447775.1 Bacteriovorax sp. DB6_IX | reverse complement strand
TGAGTCCAAGAACTAAGAACTTTCTCATAAAACCTCCGAAATTTAATTTTATCTACCAAGGAGATATCAAAAAGTCTAAGGTTTTACAAAACAAGTTTTCTTTATGGTAAAAATTAAGCTGAAGTAAATATACAAAGATTACTTTCATCTATAAGAAGAGGCTCGGGCCAGCCATTTTTACGAGAAACCGCGACTAACTTCTCTCGTGCATTTCCTTTAGTGACAATCGTCACCTTCTGCTTCTTACTCACCTCAACAATCTGATTGAGAATATACTCGTAAGTCTCTGCTGTGAATGGGTCATAGAGATAATAGACTTCGGCAATTGGGAGCTCAAATGAATCCAAAGAAAGATCTTGAGCGTAGAAAGCGAGAGAGTCGCTAAGGTTTAAATCATTCTTAGCTTCATTGGCAATATCAACTCGCTCAGAGACAAATTCATAACCAATAATTTCTAAATCGGGTCTTAATAAAGAGTAGACCAGTCCTACTCTTCCATAACCTGAACCGAGATCAATGATCCTATCCCCTTCACTAAGGTTAAGATTCTCCAAGGCCAAAAGAATCGTCGAATAACCTGATTGAACACCAACTCCTGCACCAGCATAGAGTCTCTCTTTCTCATTTGGATCAAATTCAATATCTAATTCTTTTGTATAGTTAAGATTAAAGAGATCATCGATATTATCAAAAGTTCGATAGAGCCTTGGTCCGTTATGTCCAAGAGATTGCAGGCGTCCCTCTTGTGCTCTTTCTTCTACATTATAGAATTGGGACATTTCCTCAAGTGCTTTAATTAAGAAGGTCTTACGTTGAGTACGCGGCTCCTTGGCAATATAATTTAAAGCATTATGCTCCATCGTTAGAGCTTTTTTACGAGTCTTCTTATAACTTCCCTTATTAGAGATAAGGATATCTTTTAAAAAGTTGAGAGTTTTTAAATCTTCTTGAAAAGCAGTAGTATAAAAAGAACTAACCGTATCGTGATTCTCATGAGTTTCATTCTTTATTAACCACAACTGCTCTTTAAGATAATCACAAGCGGTCTTTAAAAAAGCAGAAAGAATGTAAACTTCAGCAATCGTTTTCGATTCGAGTTCATCATAATTAATCAGATTATCAGATAAAAAAGAATTGAGAATTGTTTCTTGAGAGAGAGTCATACTAGCGTTCCTTTGATGAATACGAACATGGTTGCTATGCATGGCCCTATTTATAACTTTACGATAACTTCTCAAAGGGCATTGGTAAAGGATTTAAATTGATGACTTTTTTGAAACACTCATTAATAATTAAGTATGGATTACAAAAAGATAGCAAGTGAAATTATCAGGGCCATGAGAGCAGAGCTTTCTCAAGAGCAACTCAATAGAAAGCTAAATTCGAGTTCAAATCAAGTTCACCGTTGGGAAAAAGGTCATACAAGAGTTGAATGGAATGACTTTCTCAATATCTCTAAAGCTCTAAAACTTGATATTAACAAACTCTTCTATAGCTACTATCGCTATGAAAATGTCACAAATAGCATCCACAACTTTCTAAATTATCTCTTTGCAGGACAGTCTATTGCGAAAGTCTCAAAGAAAGTAAATATCAGTGAAAGCAAACTCAGAAGAATCATGAATTCTGAAACTAGCCCTACTCTAGATAGCATTTTACAAATTCTCTTTTCTTTCGATCAAATGGAGGCCTTTGCACTTATTCACGAACTTACTGATGGAAAGCCGATTCCTTCATTGGCAGAAGAAAAAGAACGTTCAGATCTTATTGTAAAAAGTTATCATGAAAACCCCGCTCTGGGCTTAATTCTCATATGCCTTGAACTTCCTGAGTATAAGTCTCTTAGTGGCCATAGAGATAGCTGGCTAAGTGAAATCACAGGTATCCCTATTAAAGAAGTTAATGAACTACTCAAACTTTCAGAGGAAGTAGGACTACTCATCAAAGACAATGGAAAATATCATGCAGGAAAATTCAAACTGAGTGATCGTGGTGATGCTCAGGCCATGAGAAGAGTTCGTCACTATTGGACGGCCCTTGCTTTGAAAAAACAAGAAAGAAAATCTGCCCACGATGCCTTTGGCTCTATTGTTTTTACAACATCAAAAGAAGCCAAAGAAAAGATCATTGCTCGTTATCTTAGTTTCTTTGATGACTTTAAACAAATCGTCGAAGAGGATCAATCGCCGCCCGAGCTTCCATTTGTAATGAATTTTCAATTATTTACCCCCGGCCATTACGAAGACTAGCCCATTTTGAATGAAGACCATTCATTTTCAAAGAGGATTTCTTTACCACTGTAGTTCAAAGCGTTGCCTTCTCAATTTCTTACGACATATAAGAGAATAAAGGGAGGCCTAATGAAAAAGTTAATTCTACTAGTACTATTATGTTTTAGCGCTCAAGCGAATTCTGATTTTCTTAATATGATTAAGAACAAAGAAATCAATCTTGCTTTTGACGATGGTGAGATCAACACTATTAGCTTCACAACGAATAAGTATGGAATAACAACCGCAACTTATAAAGATGAAAGAGGAAAAGAAGTCAAAGGGATGAGTTTAAGATTTGTCATTGTTGATGATGTTGAATACCTAAAATTATACAAAGACCGCAAGGCCCCAAGTGGAACTTATAAGTACTCTATTAAGATTTTCATCCCAACTGACTATAGGCCATATAAATCGAAGGCCTTTGTAGATGCGAGATGGGGATTTTTTAAAAGGCCGTTATTCTTTATTGAGTAACCTTATAAAAATTCACAAAGCGATCATCCTGTTTTTGACTATCGAAGGAATCAAGCTTCTCTAGGCCATCTAATGAATCAAGTGCATTTAGCATAAGATCATCCCAACCGGAGATAAAGAGCATATAGAACTTCTTTCCTTCTTTAATCATCTTTTCAAAACTTGCAATCAATCTTGGAACGTCATCAGTACCGACAGGATCGAATAAGTAATAAGCATCGTAACCTTCAAGATCCTCTGGCGTATCTAAAAAATTACTAGTTTGGAATGATAAATTTGGAATAGCAAAATGGTTCACAATATTATTGGTAAAATCAACTCTTTCTTTGACGAGTTCTAACCCATGGAATTTGATTTTAGGCGAACTCATCAAGGCCATATAGAACAGAGCACGTCCTGAGCCTGAACCAAGATCACAAAGAGAATGAATCTCAGGGTGATCGGAAATGAATGTTGTTAATCGCTTTAAATCCTCATAACTAGCACTGTAAACATGATATCCTTCGCCATGTATAATATTACTATCAGAGTCATCATATTCTTCAGGATATAACTCTTCGATATCGATGATCTGTAATAATCGATCGAAGATAAGAGGTTTAAAACTTGGGTCAAAACCATTAGCAGAGATGACCTCCTCAACTAAGACAAATATCTCTTTAACTAAGCTAAAGCTTAATCCATCAAAGAGCCTCTCTTCTAGTACAAGGGCATCTCGTTTATTGATATGGCAAATCTTATTTAAGAATTTAGTTTTTTCTTCTAAAGATTTCGATAATATAGACTCCCATTTCTGGGAACTGCTTT
>NZ_AUNJ01000093.1 GCF_000447775.1 Bacteriovorax sp. DB6_IX | reverse complement strand
ATAATATTCTTTTTCCCAGTTACCTAATAGATCATCTGTTAAATAGCGATAAGTATGGTCATAATTACTATTTCCATAAATCATCTTTAAAGTAGAATATATATTAAGAATATTTTCAGTATTTCTCTTAGTCATATTTACCCTTATAAATATCTTGGTACTCATCACTAAAGACTGGTTTACTAAAGAGATTACCATTTTTAGATTTCTCAGCATATCTGACGATCTTATCTGAAAGACTTGGCAGCACAGGAGTTTTTAACTCAATGAGTTCCTTAATACTTTCAACAGATGTTTTAAGACCATAGTTCTGACTCATTAACTGTGCACGAGATGCTCGATTTTCATCAGATTCCAATAGATCCAATTGTCTCATCATGGCCTTATAGTATTGAGATATCTGGATATCTATGGAGTCATGTTGAATATCAACATCAACGGGCAAGATATCAGTACTAGTGCTGAGATATGATTTATACCCCCCCCACTTTGATAAAATCCCTAATACACCGGTGGAAAATGCTTCTGCCGGAGCCATCCCGAAGTCTTCATCATTATGAGTACTTAAACTACAATATATATCTGAACCGTTATAGAGTTCATTTAGGTCTTTGGAATTAAGAACACCTAAATATTTGATCTTTTCACAGCCAGAAATACTTTCTAAGAACTTTGATCGATAAAAATTAACAAGTAAATTCTTTCCAAGGTAAGGCATACCAATATCATCACATGGTCCCGCAATATAGAGGTAAGTGTTCTCCTCACCAAATTTCTTACAAAAGTCATTGAAGCACTCAACAAGGTAGACAACATTCTTCTGCAGGCTAATTCGACCAGTGTAAACAATAACCTTATCTTTAACGTTCAGGTTATGCTTTTTTCTAAATTCTTCCCTTAATTCTCTAGAATAGAAGAAGTCGTCTTGATCAACAGAAAAAGGAATCGTCATAACATCATTAAGTTCAGTTATACTCTTTACCGTTTCAGCTTGGGCTTGTGATGCACAAACAAGCTTCACTTTTCTTCCTTTCAATAATTCAAGACATCTTGCCCAGCTATTTAGAAAATAAGTAAAATCACCATAAATATGAAAGATGAATTCTGTCTCTTGGTTATTACTATGAAGAAGATAGTGGCTAATTAACATATAAGGAGCTTCACCGTGATCTACAAAAGAAATAATATCTGGTGAATCTGCACATAGTCTCTTTGAAGTCGCGATAAAATCAGCAGGAAATTCACTATACATTGGAATCTCATAATGCTTGATGACACAGTCTTGTGCTTCATAAGACTTCACTAAATTCGAAGATATAGATTGGCAACTTTTCCAATCTATCCCTCTTTTTAATATTAAGGCAATCTTTTGGCTCATTAGTATTCAGCTCCATCTAAGGCATAATCAATATCAAGCTTAACGAGACGACAGTAGTGGTAATAAGATTTTAATTCGGGAAATGTTTCTAAAAGACTCGTCCCCTTTCTCCTGTCATATTCATTAAAGAAGGTAACAAAATCACTTCTGACCTTAATGACCTCTGGAGACTCCTCGTCTACTTTTGAGGTCTTAGCATAATGATATATTCTCTTATACTTCTTTATCTCATAATCACTAAAACCATGAGACCCAAGTTTCTGAATAGACTTCGACTCCATATACTCTAGGTTCTCTTTCATTCTCTCGATCATATTCTTATTAGCAAATTTTAAAGAAATATATTGAGGTGATGAAAGATATGACGAGTCAATAAGCACTCTCTGACCACCATCATGCTTCCCTTCATACTCCTTCTTAAGCTCCATAATATAATCAATCATCTGCCTATATGAGTAAATTGAAAGAATATTATGTGTCGCCATAAAAACAAGTTGAAAGTCTGTATTCTCCAGAACATAGCGTACGTTCTTTTTAAACAATTCCATATCAAGTCCGAACCTTGCATATTCAGCTTGTGAACCAAAGGATTCAAGACTCGTATAGATAGCAATATGTGATATTTCTTTCTTATTTTCTAATTCTTTCAGTTTTTCTATTTGTTTTTCAACTATTGAATGTGACATCCCTAGATTAGAATTCACTGAAACTTCTAACCCAGGTGTCTTTCTTGTCTTTAATTCATCC
>NZ_AUNJ01000092.1 GCF_000447775.1 Bacteriovorax sp. DB6_IX | reverse complement strand
TGACTCTCTTTCCATCTAAGACAAATTTTGCACCTACAGGAAAATTCAAATAATCAATTCTAAAACCAAGTTTTAAAACAAGATTTTCTATAAAACGCCCATCAAAGATAATTCGTCGTCCAACCCCTAAAAGATCCTTAATGATATAACCGTCATCCCTACACATAGAATCACTTTTCAAAAGCCCTTTAGAAATCACCATGGTCTCAATAATGATCCTCGCCCCAGGCCTTGCCACTGACTTGAGCTTCAAGAGGTACTCTTGAACACTTTTAAGACTTCCGAGGCAATGTAGAAGATGAGAGTCCACAAATATATCAAATCTTTGATCCATGAGCTCAATATCGCTAACATCTAAACAATAAAAAGGCATTCGTTCTTCATAGACCCTTGCTCTTTGGATTGCCGTCTGTGAGATATCAATCCCCACGAAATTATGGCCATGATCCAGAAATTTTGAAAAAAGTGTCCCCTGACCGCAGCCAATCTCGATCACGTTCAACATAGATTTTTGAGGTTCTTCGAACTCAAGAACTCTCTCAACTAGCTGAAAAAGCGATATTGGCAATATATATTGTCTGTTATTTAAATGAGCTTTTTCGTAAGTTGTGGAAATATTCAAAAAAAACTGCCTAGTTTTAATATATTTTATTTATTCTATAGTATTAGGAGATAATGAATATGCTACTAGGAGTCTTGTATGGAAGCAACTAGCCGATTAGAGACAATAAGTTCCAATATCCATCTCATTATAAAAGAATTTAATGAGACGAAGCGCCCTATCAGTATTCTCACTGATACTAATGAGAGTATTAGCTGTATCGTGGAGTCTTTTAAAGGAGATGGAACATTTCAAATAAAAATCAAAGACAATGCTAAAAAGAAACTCCTTATCCCAAACAAAGAATACTCTGTTGGCTGTGGTGGTAAGGATGGTGAAATCTATAGTTTCATAACGAAATGTCTTGAGGATGGTGCTACTGAAACGACTCTCAGTGTTCCCTCAGAAGTGAAGATTACTGAGCAAAGAACTCATAAACGTATCAATACACTAAATATGAAAAATCCTTATCTGGAGCTTGTTTTAGAAGATGGTGCTCCAGGCCCAATCTATATACTGAACGACCTCTCAAAAGGTGGATTATCATTCTTGGTCCCTAAACACTTAGAAGAAACAGTTAAAATTGGAGATAAAATTCTTGTTAAACGAATGGGAAAACAAGAGTTTACGGATCCACTCATAGGAGTCATCATTCATAAAACACCTTTGGGCCCTAAGAGCTCGACGACTTTCAGAGTTGGTGTACGCTTTTTGGAAACGGCAAATCTCTAAACAGAAAATGTATTTATTACACCATGCGTCATTTTCCATGTAAAAGCGTCTCATCTTTTGGCATTCTTATCGGTAATTATATTTATATGAACCGAGAGAGGATGCGTAATGAAAAAACGAGCTACGGCATTATTGACGACTACCCTAATACTATTTCCACTACTTTCAATGTCTCCAGAGACACATGCAGCAAATCACAGATCATATCAAAGAGATCGTGATATCGTACAAAACTGGAAAAAATACTATAACGGTTCTCCCTCATTTAAATTGAAAAATGACTTTCAAATGAAGAAATTCGACGAAAGAATTTCAAAGGCCGAAGCTAATATTGCAGAAACACAAAAGAATCTTAAGCCATTCAAAGATATTATTTCAGCTGAAAATAAGGCCATCCAAGAAAGAAATAAGAGAAACAAAGAGATTCAAACTGAGACACTTTCTAATAATAAAGAAAGGGTTAAACTTGTCTCAAGAGTAAAATCACTAGAAGACGCAGTTTCAATCACAACTGATGAAGCACAGAAAGTACAGCTACAAAAGCAGCTTGATGAAGCGAGAGCTAAGCTTGCAACTGTTGAAAGTAAGTTAACGGCCCTAGTTCAAGAAGAAGAATCAAATACTGCGAAGAATGCTGAATCAAAGAAAAAGATTGCCCAGGCCAAAGAAAAATCGGCCATCCAAGAAAAGCTTTTAGCAAAGCTACAAGATAATAAAGCAAAAATTGAAAAACAAAAAAGAGAATATAAGAGAACGCTAGTTCTTGAAATTCTTAGACATAACCGTGAAGGGACAAAGCAGGCCATTGTTCACGCGACAGAAGATGCCACAATTCTTGCAAGAGAAGATGGTGAACTTCATGGAATCAGAAATGGTTCAATTGAAGGAGAAAGAATAGGTCGTGAAAGAGGACAAGCAAGAGTTCGCCAAGAGGCCACTCAAGAAGGACGTGGAGTTGGTGAGAGACAGGCCCGTGTTGATGGAGAAGCTAGAGGACGTGATGAAGGTTATATCCAAGGAAATAGAAGAAAGGCCTCAGAAGTTGGTGAGCGCGTTGGTATTGAGCAGGCCATTAACTCTGATGCTAAAATTGTTGGACAAAAACAAGGAATCAACCAGGCCAATACAGATGCTCTAACAAATGGGCAAAACGATGGAAGAAGACTTGGAGAAGAACAGGCCATCTCTGAAAATGAAAAACAAAACCTCAAAAAGAAAGAAATCAATGGATCATTTGTTGGTGCCTTTTCTGAATACAGACCAGACTATCCAACAGGAAGATCAAGAGGAAACCGTTATAACGATAGAAGAACTCATAAGAATGAAATTATGACCAGGGCCTATGGTGACGGGTACAAGTTTACGTATGAAGAAACACATAGAGATGTTTATTTTGATAAATTTGATCAGTATTACCTCTCTTTCAAAGAAGAATATCTTCAAAGAAATATTGAGCTCTTTAGCAATAGAGACTACCCGATTGTAAGACAGAATGCTTTTGAGCAAGCAAGAAATAATGCATATAATGACAACTACGAGAACTTTAGATCTCAAGCAAGGTCACAAGCAGCACAAGACTCATATAATAACCCAGATACATCTTCTGAGGTTTATACAAGTACATACGAATCAGCAAGATCTGGTGCCTACAGTGTAAGATACAATGCCTTAAAAGATGCGGCCTACTCTACAGCATATAAGCAAACTTACGGACCAAGATATGAAGCAGAAAAGGAAATTGCCAGAAGTAATTCAAAGCAATCGACACAAGAGCTCTATAATACTTCAGCCGTCTTAAAGCTTGAAAGTGTCTCTATTAGAGATGCTGGTATTGATAAAGTTGGTGCAGATGACGGAATCATGCAACCTGGAGAGAATAAGACATATACAATTGTCGTTTCAAACTACGGTGCAGTAGCAAAATCAGATGTAAAAGTTATCGTAAATGGAGTTGCCTATCAAATCGCCTCAATTCCAGCGAAGACGACGGCCACAATTAAGGCCGCGGCCAAGGCAAAGGTAACGGGAACATTAAATACTAGAGACAGAGATCAAATTGTCATCGTTTCAACAGCAAAGAATAAAATTGAAGCAAGACACTTTGTTTCAGCAAAAGATGGAATCCTTTCTTCTCAAGTTAAAGACAATGGTATTGTTCAATATCCATTCTCTCTTGATCACCTGTCTTTAGCGGGAGAATTACTTAGAGGTAAAGCGGTTAATTTAAGAGCGAGAGTTGCAAATAACTCGAAGAGAAGTTACGACGGTGTAAGAATCGTTGTTGAATCTGATACAGATGGTGTAATCAAGAAGACTTTTGCTTCATTAAATAACTTCAAAGGATCTAAAACATTAAGTGATGCGGTTCTAAGTGTTACAAAGAAAAGTGATACTTATACACCAATCTCAATTAGCGCCTACCTTGAAAAAAGTGGTGTTGTACTAGGAGAAGCATCAAGAGCTTTAAACGTCTATTCTAAAGAGGCCTTCGATAACTCTAAGAAAACAGTCTTGGTTGTAGACTCTCACGATTCATTAAGAGCGACAAAAGATCTTATCAACAAGCTCGGAGGACTAGAGAATACAGCGATACTTGATACATCTGTTAGAAATGCTAATAACTCAGTTCTCTCTGCTGGACTAAAAGAGAAAGCAGTAGTTATCTCTGCTGAAGGTGATGTTATCAACAAGGTTCGTGAAACACTTAAGAAGTCACAAGATACGGTCCTCGTTGCACTTGAAGGAGCAACATTCCAAAAGCTGACAAATTTAAGTGATATTTATAATAAGAGTACTTATATTCAGTTCAACCTTGCAGGAAGAAATAAAGAAACAGGTGTGAGATTTGCCAATCCAAGACTAAATAAGGGAATTAAATCATCACTTCCAATCATCAGTGCTAGTAGAAATGATTTTGCAACAGAGCTCTCTGTAGCAAAAACTATGGCACAAACAGAAGAGAAGTTAATTGCTCAACTTAATAAAGATATCAAGGAGTCTAACTTCTTCAATGGAAACCAAGAGATAAGATCACTTGTTGAAGGTGCCACAATTAAGACAATTGACGATATTCTTCAAATCAACAAAGAATATGATGAGTCTGTTAAAGTATTTGGTGACAAGAAGATTGCAGATAAGGTTAAAGATGACAAAACTCTATTTCACNA
>NZ_AUNJ01000091.1 GCF_000447775.1 Bacteriovorax sp. DB6_IX | reverse complement strand
AGATTTACAAAGAAGTTGGGCCACAAAGCGCCACATTTCCTCTGAGTAAAAAGAATAGATAAGAATCCCTACAGAAGATTCGCAACGGCCATAATTCCTATAATTGTCGGAAGACTAACTTTCATTCCGTGTAAAACCATAAGAATAACTGCTGCAAAAACCATGAAAATTGAATTCCAAATATTATTTGAAGCAATTGTTCTGGCCAAGAACTCTGGACGAGCAGAACGCTGCATATGGGCCTGCTGTGGGATAATATACATTCCACCAAAAACAGTGGTTGCCATAAGATCAAAGAGAACTCTCAAGGATCCACTTTGTGCGAAAAACTCTGCTGGTCCTAATAGTCTCCCTGGACTATGGGCCCATGTTCCCGCTGTATAAAACATATCAAATAGAAAGATCGACATTCCAATCGCGGCCAGAGGAACCATTCCAACCTCAACTCTCTTTCCAGAAAGCTTATTACAGAAGAAAGAACCGATTCCCATCCCAACAGTAAAAGTTGCAAGAAAGATTGTTCCAACTAACTCCGAACCAGAAAAGAGATCTTTTACCATCGCCGGTAAGAGTGAAAGAATCGCTGCACCAAAGAACCAAAACCAAGAGATCCCAAGAATTGCATGCATCACATTCTTTTCTTTCATTGTCGTTTTAAGAATATCAAATGTCGGTTTTACGAAGGTGTAATCAATTTTAACATTCGTGTGCTCATCTTTTAAACGACGCTGCTTCCAAGCCGTTAAGATCCCAATTGCCGAAACGACAACAACACCAACGGCCGTAACCATAACGGCATTCTCAGAACTTGCTGATAAACCACCTGTAATAGTTCCAATAAGAATGGCAATAAAAGTTCCCGCTCCGATAAATGCGTTTCCTAGCGTTAACTCGTCATCTTCTAAAATCTCTGGCAGCGAGCCAAATTTAACGGGAGAAAAGAAGGCCGACTGCGCCCCCATAAGAAAGAGAACAAAGAGAAGGATTCCATAACTATTAGTTAAGAAACCAATCGCCGCGATAATCATAATGATAAATTCTGTAATCTTAGTCACCTTGATAACATCAGATTTGTCATAATGATCAGCAATTTGTCCGGCCGTTGCAGAGAAAGTGACATAAGGAAGAATAAAGATTCCTCCGGCCATAGCAACAAGAGCGGCAGCATTAAGCCCCATTAATTCGACATTCTTATATGTAATAAGCATGACTAGTGCATTCTTAAAAAAGTTATCATTGGCCGCCCCAAGAAATTGGGTCCAAAAAAGTGGCCAAAAGCGTCTATCTTTTGTGATTAGTGCTAGAGACAAGATCTCCCCCCGACAAAAATTATTTCTAATAGTTAGACCATTTTTCTCAGCATTAGTCATGGTGCGCCAAAACAAACCATCGCGTCATAATATCTGCATATTGACGACAATCATATGGCCCTGTAATCTCAAGTTTATGAAACTATATCACTATGTCCACTGCCCATTTTGTGTCCGAGTTCGTATGGCCCTTGGCCTACTTGGAATTGATTATGAATCACACGTCCTCCCTTATGATGATGAAAAAACTCCCGTTGAATTAGCTAAGAAGAAAATGCTGCCAATTTTTCAATGGTCTCAAGGGGATGCAAGTAATGAGAGCTTGGAAATCATCAAACGTCTTGATGAAAAGAATATCCTTAAAAATGAGATCGTAGAGACTCCACTTTTTAAAGAAGAGGTCGAAGAGCTTCTCGCTAAAATTGGTTCTCAAGTTCATTCTCTGTGTATGCCTTATTGGATCTGGACACCAGAGTTCAATGAGAAAAGCCGTGAGTACTTTCAAACAAAGAAAGAAGTTAAAAGAGGGCCATTTCATAAACTCATCCAAAATAGACATGAGTTTCTAGATAAACTGGAACTCATCCTAACGGATTTAGAACAAGAACTAACTCCATTTTATAAGAGTGAAACAATGACAATTGCAGACATTGCAATCGCCTCACATCTCTGGGGAATGTATATTTTCCCGGAGTTTCAATTCTCACCAAAAGTTCATCAATACTTACAAGAAATAAGAAAACAATGTCACTTTGATTATCATGAAGATTTTTGGAAGGAGAAAATATGAGTAAGAATATTGCCGTCATTTTATCAGGATGTGGTTTTCTTGATGGAGCCGAAATTAGAGAATCAGTTTTAACTCTCTTGGCCCTTGATACAGAAGGTGCCAACTACAAAATCTTTGCTCCAAACAAAGATCACACCACGTTGTCAATCACCTAAAAGGTGAAGAGGCTTCTGGAGAAAAAAGAAATATACTTGAAGAATCAGCAAGGATTGCGAGAGGACAAATACAAGAACTCACTGAACTAAGAGCAAGTGACTTTGATGCCCTTGTTATGCCTGGTGGTTTTGGAGTTGCAAAGAACCTTTGTGACTTTGCTTTTAAAGGAAGTGCAGGCTCTGTGGATGAAAATATTCTAGCGCTAGTAAAAGATTTTCATCGTACAGGTAAACCTATTGGTGCCATATGCATTGCCCCTGCCCTTATGGCCTTGAGCTTAGGAGATAATAAACCAACTCTTACAATTGGTAGTGATGAGGCAACAGCAGCAGAAATAGAAAAGCTAGGAGCTCTTCATAAGAATTGTCCTGCCAATGAATGCGTTGTTGATTCAGACAAGAAGATTGTGACGACTCCGGCGTATATGTATGACGATGCGAAGCTAAGTGATATTTTTCAAGGTATTCACAAAACGATTAAAGAAGTTCTTAAAATGATTTCATAGAAAATGCCGCAAACTGCGGCATTTCTTTTTACTCTAATATTTAATTCTTAAAATATCTTTAATGACCCAAGCAGGACCGACTAAGAGAAACTGAATATCCTTAAAAAAGGATGGCTTCTTACCTTCAATCTTGTGACCAATAAATTGACCAATCCAAGCAATAACGAAAATCCCAAGCGAAATATACAGAATTCGATGACCATAAATTCGTGAAATTTTCTCAAGAAAATAGATCACAGGGAGAACCATCGTTAAGACCCCCAATAAAACTCGCAGTGATTTTAAGCTAATGTAAAATAACAAACAGATCGCCACAAAGATATAACTCCAATTTATTCCATAGCTCAAGAATAGCTCTGGAACAGGTATTGTCCACAAAATCCCAAGGAGTGACCATGTAATGAGAGGCACACAAACCTTATGAATATAAATATTGGTCTTATTGGTATGTGACTCTCCATACTCAGAAAACCACTGCTCTAAAGTTTTCATTTATAATCCCCTTTTATTAAGATAGGATTATTATATCATGTTTCGCATATTGGTTAAGTTCTTCATATTCAACTACTTTTTAGTCAGGATTTGTCTTGCTGACGATTCCGTCATAAAAATCGGAATTCCTCAAGATGTTCTTGATGATTTTCATCTCTTCCTAGCAGATAGAACTCCCCAAGAAGTTTTCACCTATCGCACAAAATATTCTAGTCGCGATGTTGTTGAAACAGTTTTGCTATTTAAAATTTTAGAATTGAATAAGAATAAGTATCAATTCTTCACCGTCAATTCTTATGAAAGAGCAATCAAGCTAGTCCAAAGTGGAACCATTGATATTTATGCGACAACAGTGTGGAAAAATGATGTCAACCCGGCCAAGGCCTTTTTCTCTGACGAAATAATTAGAGATGGAGAATTCATTGCAGGGATTTATGTCAAAGAAGGATCTGAACTCCTTAAGAAGAAGTTTAATATAAGAACTATGAAGTTCCTAAGTAATAAGGCCTGGACAAGAGACTGGAAAACTATCAAAAACCTAGGTCCGAGAAGCTTGGTCTCAACAACGACTTGGGAATCTGTTTTAAAGATGATCAATGCAAATCGAGCAGAGGCCACCCTCGCTTCATTTCCTCCAAGCCGAGATCTCGTTCGCTACAACAAAATTGTCAACCTTGTCCCTATTCCCAATGTAAAAGTTAGTATCTCAGGAACACGACACTGGATAGTCTCACGCAAGAGCCAGCATGCTCAAAAATTAAAAGCGAGACTCGATGAAATGGTACCTAAATTTAGAAAGAAGAAAGAATTCTTCAAGGCCTATATGCAAAGTGGTTTTTTTAATGAACGAACAGTTCCTTGGAATGTCATCAATAGAAAAGGCCACCTCTAAGGGTGGCCTTCGAATCATATAATTTAAATCTAAATTATGCTGCTTCTTTTTCTTCAGTTTCAACTGGAGTAATGTCACCGTGTGCTTCAGGAGCTTCAACTTCTGCAGCTGGCTCTTCAACAACTTTAACTCTTGGAGCGTGACAAGTTACCATATTATCTTCTAGAGCATGTGCCCACTCGATTCCTCTTGGTGGCTTAATATCACCTAGAGTCCAGTGACCATTCATTTCTAGTTCAGTTACATCAACTTCGATGAATTCAGGGAAGTCTTTTGGAAGACCCCTAACTTCAACTTCGTGTAGAACTGGATAAACAACTCCACCCTCTTTTGTTCCTTTCGCTTCACCGATGAAGTGAATTGGAAGAGTAACTGTTGTTTTCTCTTTCGCTGAAACTTTGTGGAATGAAAAGTGAATATAATCAGTTCCTAGGTTTCCTCTTTGAACGTCATCTAGAGTAACAAGGTGCTTTCCATGTCCCTCTACTTCAACTTCAAATACTTTTCCTGAATGATGAAAGAACTTTGAAAGTGACATTTTTGGAACCATAATATCAATTCCATCAAATCCCTTTCCGTATACTACACCTGGTACCCAACCATCTCTTCTCATCTTCTTAACTGGTGCAGCTTTATCTCTAAACTGAGCTTTTAGTACATCATTTGTCGACACAATATCCTCCTGTGTTTCCTTGGAAATAACTCTCACCTAAACTAATCGTCATAGATTTAAAAAGTTTTAGAAAAATATTGCTGTTTTCGCTGGAGTATTCTACTCTGTTATCAATGAAGACGACGAAGCTAGAATATTTTCACATACCTCAGGCCAGCAAGGGCTGGACGAATGGAAATAAGGTCATGCTAGTTCTGCACGGACTTGGAGACTCTTTAGAGTCCTATAAGATCTTTGCAGCGGAAGTAAATGTGACAGGTCTTCACTACCTCTTAGTCAATGCTCCCTCACCATATTTTATTGGACATTCTTGGTATGATATTCCACCCGGAGACCCAAATCCTGGAATAGATAACTCATCAAATATTATTTTGGAAGTTATAGAAGAGCTGAAGGATCAGGGCTTTGACTATCAAGACATCATCCTATGTGGTTTTTCTCAAGGAGGATGCATTGTCATGGAAACTCTTTATAAATGTCCTCATGCACTTGGAGGAGTGGCGGCACTAAGCCCTCGCCTCTACGAAGAAAGAATTCCTGAAAGACTTTCTTACTCAGCAAAGAATACACCAGTATTCTGTGCTCATGGAAACTATGATGATGTTATTCCTTTCAAACAGACTGAAAACTCGATTCTTCAATTAACTAAGAAAGGGATGAAAGCTGATTTTCACGATTTTGATATGGGACACGAAATAGACCCGATGGAAATTCTCTCTTTTAGAGAGTGGTTAAACGAGCTACTCTAGACTCTTTGTAGATTCTTTACACGATTCTTTAAAAGATACATACTAACAAAAATCACCCCTGCACCAATCGCTTCGAATTTAGTCAAAACACGATTAAAGATAATCATATCTAAAATTAGGGCCACTGGTGGTACAAAGAAAGTCACCGTCGATGCCTTAACTGCACCAAAGTGATGAATCAAATGATAGAAAATAAGAAAAGCAAAGCAAGTTGAAAAGAGCGAAAGATAAAGAACACTCGAATAGTTCTGTGGTTTCAGCAACAAAGAAAAGTCTGGCACACCATTAAAGATGAGAACAGCAATAATCAAATAAAGAACAGAAGATATCTGTTGAATGACGATATTGATATTCCCCTTAATAACTTTATTTTGCGAAAGTAAGCGCGCATTGAGGTTATTTCCCAATCCATAGAAAACTGCCATGATACAAATTGCAATCAGTCCATAGACCTCTTCTATATTTCCACTAAAAACAATCTTTGGACCAAAGATCAATGCGATCCCACAAAACCCCATAATCAATCCCAGGAATTTATGAAGGGTCATATCCTTTAATCCTGAGAAGAATAAAATCGAAATTACAGAAGTCCAAAGAGGAACTGTTCCATTTAAAACCCCGGCCATACTCGGCGTCACATACTTCTCTCCCCAAAAGAGAAGACTAAATGGTATTCCAATTGAAATAAGCCCCGTCCCACAAGAAACAAAGAACTCTCTTCCAAACCAACCAACTGGTAGCTTCAGCTTACGATTAAATATAATCAGCATAAAAATGACTGCGAAGAAAACTCTGTAGAGTGCTGCCGTGAAGGCCGGAACATCATGAATGAGATATTTAATGGCCACGAAAGAGCCACCCCAAAAAAGCGCAAGTGTACAAAAGAGGATATAGTTAATCACCGACGTAGTTTAGACTAGTTGCCAATTCTTGTCTTCTAAATAGTGTCTAATTTTTTGACGGCCCTAGTATCTTCTTCAAATCCTAACAAAACTAAATATAAAGTTGTTAGTATCGACTTATATCTATCGAGAGAATGAGGAGATTCTATGAAGACTATTAAGGTTTTACCTTGGTTATTAGCTGGTTCCGCTTTATTTAATGTTCAGGCAAAGCCTGATCTCGTTAAGTTGATGGACCTAAAACCAGAGTATCGCACGGCCGTAAAGTCACCATGGTTCTACACTGAAGATCAAGATGTTGACTTCGTTATGACTTATAATGGATGGGACATTCTCAAGAGTGAGAGAATTAGAAATCGCGGTATTTCTCAAAAGGCAAAAGATATGATTATCAAGGCCGAGAAATCTATCGTGGCCAGTGTTTTCCTCTTCGATAATATGTATGGTTCAAATCAACCTGAGTACAATGTTGTTAATGACCTGACGAAACTTCTTATAAAAAAGAAAAAAGATAACCCTGACATGAATATCGTGATTATTCTTGATCCTTTGAACCGAGCTTATTCAAGAAGAGTCTCACCAAGTGTGCAAAAGTTTATTGATAACGGAATCGATGTCTTCTATACCGACATGCTCTCAACAAAAGCGGCGACAAGTGTAGGATTAGTTGAAACAGTTGGGCATGTTGGAAGAGTTGCTGATCAAATGACGGCCGGTCTTTTTGGAACGATTTCAAATGGTATTACTTCCCTACTCAATATTCCAGGGAAGAAGCTTGATGGACACAATATTGATTTTGAAGTTGCCTTTGGCGCAGCTCTCATGAAGGCCAATCATAGAAAAATTCTTGTTACAGATGTCGAAGGTAGTGACGAGTTTGAAACTCTTGTCACAAGTGCCAATCCTCACAATGCAAGTGATGACTCAACAAATACAGGCCTAACAGTTAAAGGTGACCTAGCAAAATATGTCTATGGAGTCCTAAGAGAAGATGCGGCCCACAGTTTAAGACATCAAGGAAATATCCCTCTTGCGATTGGTCCCAAAAAGTACGCGCTACTTTCTGAGCAAAATAAAGAAAAATACAAACTTCCTGGGTACAAGCCTAAGATGCTTCAAAAATATATGAAAGAAGTTTTACCTGCCGTTGATTTTGACAAGCTAGACACTGGTCATATGTCTCAAAAGGTAAAATCACGCTTTGTTTCAGAAATTGAAGTAAAGAAGGAAGTGATTCGACTACTCGAAAACTCATCTTCAGACGATATCATTAGAATCCAAATGTTCTACCTATCTGACCCAGATGTCGTTAAAACCATCGAAAAGGTCGCTAAAGATCCAAAGAGAGCAAATAACAAGGTCAGACTACTTTTAGACCCAAGTAAAGATGCTTTCAACTCTATTAAGGATGGGACTCCAAATAGACAAGTCGCCCACTACCTTATGAACCTTAAGAAAGATCTGAATATCGATATTCGATGGTACTCAACTCATGGAGAGCAAAACCACGCTAAGATTATGTCGATTACAAATACTGAAAATGGAAAGTATGAGATCATTACTGGTTCAACAAATTGGACTGGAAAGAATATGAATAATATTAATATGGAGGCCAATCTAACTGTCGTAGGCTCTCAAAGAATTACTGATAAATTTAATAATATCTTTGACCGTCTTTGGTTTAATAAAGATAGTGGTGTTCTCTATACGTGGGACTACTCTGCTTATGACCTTAAAACAACTCGTAACCTAGTTGAAGGATACAAAGTCGTCGAAAAATGGGACGAACGAGAAAGAAAAGAATGGATTCAAAGGCACAAGAAAGAAATTGAAGCTGTATTTGTTAGGAAGAATGCTCAACAAGTCTCGGCACTTTCAATAGAGCAAAAACAAAGGTGGCTCGATAACAAGATTGCTAAAGATAAGTCATCAGTGATTAGAGTAATGAGTTATATAGTTGGTTCAGCCGTAGTCGGAAAGAAAGACTCTCCAAAATCTCGCGCAAAGTGGGAGAAGAAGTACATGAAGAAATGGACGAAGGGAGAGAAATGGGGCTACGTAAGTTGGTAACCACCAGCGGCAAAAGTGCCCCAAAGGGCAGTTTTGATGCTGGGGGTATCACCTTGAGTGCGACTTCCCAGTCGCACGTGAAACAAGCAATAAAACGCCCCTCCAGCAAGCGAAGCGACCTCGCTCCCGACTCTTCAACAACACCTTAGCAACTGCGAAACAAAAGGTGCATGGCACCTACCAACTAGTTTGGTTTAGGCGGTTGAGTTCATTGAATAATCTCTTACGAGTTACGACTCCAAGGAAGATTCCGTCTTCATCGACGACGGGATACATTTGGAAATGATTCTTCATGAATAACTCGGTGATATAGAGAAGAGTCTCATTCTTATGTATGGTCATAAGAGTTCGTGACATAAAGTCCCCAACGATACCACCTTCATTATTATAGTACTTCATATCCAATAAGTACTTCAGGCAGTCCTTCTCAGAGAGGAAACCAATGAGCTTTCCCGTAGATGTTGTCACAGGGGCTCCAGATAGACCGTGATTGGCCAATAAATCACAGGCCTCAACAATGCTCATATCCTCTTTCAATGTTAGGGCCGATTTAAGAATGATATCCTCAGCAGTTTTATTAGACTGCATTTCCAGATCTGATTCAGGTTTGACTAGATGATGTGTGTAATTAACCATTATTCCTCCTAGAGAAAAGAGCTCTTTTCTCTGCTCCCTAACCTTCTTTAATAATTACCTATCTTCTCAAAATACCGAAATTTCGTAACAGCAAATTTTTAGGAATATATATTTCAAGAGCTTACCTACAAGGGCCAAATATTTTATATCTAGAGTTATTTTTAAAAGAGTAATTTCAGCAATATAAGGGATTAACTTATGCTATCCTTTAAGATATAGTCCTTCTAAGAAAATCCGCCTTACAAGTCTTAGAGGCACATAGAAATCTTCAAATCAAAGAAGGCATTATGAAAACTTTTATCACACTTTTAACACTAGTACTTTCATTTCAAACAATGGCAGCAAACTATGCAGTCAACACCGAGCACTCTCAAATAAAATTCAAAATCCCTTATATGGGTTTTTCAAATGTAGAGGGACGTTTTAAGAAATTTGATATTAACTTTGAAATAAAAGATAACAAGCTCAGTAATCTAAAAGGTAAGATCTTCGTTTCATCAATTGATACTCATGATAAGAAAAGAGACTCTCACTTAAAGAAACCTGATTTCTTTGATAGCAAGAGGTTTCCTGAATTTGAAATCGAATCAAATACACCTCTTTCTCTTGTTAAAAATCAAGAAGTAGACTTTCCTGTTGATCTAAAGATTAAGACAGTCAAGAAAACTGTTCCGATGAAGCTCACTTACCTCGGACTTAGAAAAGACCCTTGGACAAAGAATAATGGACACTACTTCAAGCTTAAAGGACAACTCAATCGCTATGACTTTGACATCAAGTGGAATAAGAAACTTGATAGCGGAGATGGCTTTGTTATCGGAGACAAGGTGGAAATCGAGATAATTATTGAGGCCTATCATGTCAATGAGAAGCCCGCCTTCTCTCGGTTCTATAAGCACCGAGGCAACAAAGGCCACTCAATAAAACCAGAAGATCAAGTTATCACAACAGAATACGTCAAGCCTACCAAACCTCAATCTACTAAAGCTAAAATTGATACAAAGAGTGAATACTCATCACCGGCCACTGTTGTTGTAACAACTTTAAGCGGTTTTGTTATTTTTATTCTCTTAATTGTTATCGGAATTTTCGGTCAGAAATATCTTAGTGACTTCTTAGATAGAATTGGTGTCCCAGAGAAATGGAACTTCATTCTTTCTTCAATGGTTATAGTAGTTGTTCTTGTAGAAATTTCAATTTATACCGCACCTTATATGGGCTGGGGAGTTTCACCTTTAATGAAACTATTTAAGTAATGGCAAAAAAGAAGCAACTTAAGGCAAACCTCACAAGTGGAGATGTGCTACAACATTTAATTTCCCTCACTCTCCCAATGTCTTTTGGTGTCTTCACAATTATTGGTTTTAACCTTGCTGATACTTTCTTTGTTGGACAACTTGGAAGTACCGAGCTTGCGGCCATGGCCTTTACTTTTCCAATCCCAATGATTGTGGGATCAATTTCTTTTGGAATTGGATCTGCAACCAGCTCTTTTACAGCAAGGGCCATTGGTAGTGGAAATGTTGAAAAAGTAAAAGATTATACAACCTATAGTTTACTCCTAGCGATACTCATTGTTTCAATGGTTGCCATCTTTGGCTTTCTTACAATTGAGCAACAATTTAGACTTATGGGTGCCGATGATACTGTCATGCCCTATATTAAAGAGTATATGAGTATTTGGTATCTTTCGACTCCCTTTATTGTTATTCCAATGGCGGGAAATAGTGTCATCAGATCACTAGGTGATACAAAGTCACCAGCAGTTGTTATGACTGTCGCGGGACTAGTTAATATCATTCTAGACCCTATACTTATTTTTGGACTTGGGCCAATACCGGCCATGAGTCTTAAAGGTGCTGCTATTGCCACCACAATTTCGAGAATTCTAACTCTTGTTGCCTCTTTGCATATGTTGCACTTTAAATATGGGGTCCTCAAGAATCCTTTCTCAAGCTTAAGTAAGGTTCTTCACGTTTGGAAAAATATTATAAGCCTTGCCATTCCTGCCACATTAACAAATGTGATCAATCCACTCTCAATTGCCGTTGTCACTAAAATGGTTTCTTCTTATGGAAATAAGGTTGTTGCGGGTTTTGGAGTTGGAACAAGAATCGAGTCTTTCATGGCCATCGTTTTAATCGGACTCTCAGCATCGCTTGGCCCATTTGTCGGTCAGAACTTCGGAGCAAAGAAATTCAAAAGAATTAATCTGGCCTTGAATTATGCAAATTCTTTTCCTGTCATATGGGCGATCCTTTGTTTTATCGTTATGTTCTTCTTCTCAGATCCTATCAGTAGAATTTTTAATAGTGACCCAGAAGTTATCTCTGCTTCACGTGATTATTTACTGATTATGACAATTGGACTTATTGGTAATGGAATTCTTCAAAATGTCGTGAATGTTTTTAATGTTCTAGGAAGGCCAAAAGTCTCACTCGTGGCAAATATATTCAAAATGTTTGTCATCTACCTTCCTTATGCACTTATTCTTAGAGGTTTCTATAACGAGTACGGAATTTATATTGCAGGACTCTGTGCCCATATTTTCACGGGATTCTTCGCTCTCATGTATATGAGAAAGACATGTTTCTTAGATAATCAAGATACTTGATTTAAGCTGCACGATTGAGCTCTATCTCTTCCCTCTCTTGAGGACTAAGCTCTTCTAAATGTAAGTCTTTCTTTTCCACATTGGCCACACTTGCACCATAGAAGAAAGAACAAACAACAAAGTAGACCCAAAGAATGGTTACGGCCAAAGTGTAGAAGTTTCCATAACTCACGGCCATATCGGCCTTCGTCAACTTTAGATAAATCCAATGAAAAGATTTACCAAGCAAGAAGCATGAAACAAAGGCTGATGCCCCAGTAAATGCATCCTTAAGACGAATTGGCCTTGATGCCGTGAGCTTATAGAAAACCGTAAAAAAACCAAGGGATGCCACTACGGGCAAGATTGAATAATTAAATATCGGAAGTAGTTCTTGAGGAATAGGAGAACCTTTTGCAAATAAGGTCATCTTGAGCAAGGTCTTATTCGTGGCCATCAGAAGAAATGTCATAAAGACAGTCACTGTTGAACCAATTAAGAATGAACTTATATCATCAACAATAAATCCACCTTTAGTTTTCTTCTGGGCGATAGTTCTAATCCCATACATAAATGCTGAAACTAAACCTATTAATGAATAGCCTAAAAAGAAAATATTAACGAGGTTAACTGTGGCCCCAGTTTTTAATTGCTCATCTAAAATATTAGAGATGCTCTTATAAATCCAAGGCGCTAAATGTGGCACATTATCTTTAATTGTATCCAGGACTACGGCCTTTGAAGAGATAACATCTCCAGAGATATAACCTAAGAGTGAGATCATTAGCATCATAGTAGGACAAAAACTTAAGAGGGCAAAGAAAGTTGTAGCACCGGCCAAGATTTCGGCCTTACTCTTTTTAAAAAAGAAGAAGCCATGAAGTAATCTTGCTACCACATTTTCAGTTGTACGATAGCTATAGGATTCATAGGCATGCCCAAGCTTTTCTAATGTTAATCGTCTCTTATTCTTTTCCACCAAGGAATTATGAACGAAAGACTGGAGATGTGGGAGATATCTTTAACGATCTTTGTAAAAACAGCAAGTTAACACCAAACGGCCTCGCCTTAAGAGAGCTGAAATATGGCAATTATATGTGTAAAAAATGAGATTTCAGTACTTAGTGAAGCTAACTAAAAAACCTTATAAGAAAGACCATAAATAACAGCTGTCTCAGTATCTTTTCTCGTTGTTGGTGAATCATCAACAACACTTCCTAGAAATTTATGGAAGATGATCAAAGATGTGCTCCACTTGTCCGATAGTCTATAAATATTGGCCAAGTTGATATCATAACCCCAAGACCCATCAGCTTCATAAAGAGCTCTTTCACTTGTCACTTCATGAGCTCGAACACCGTAGTAATAATTATTAAATTGAGTACTACTATATGTTGCGCCAACTCCGGCCCTCACCATTAGCTTATCAAGCATCAACCTCTTTCCAAGACCAAATCTCATTAAGGATCCCTTGCTCCTTGATTGGATATCTTTCTTATACTCAAAACTTAGGAAAGCAGCTCTTAGCCCGAATCCAGCAAACCAAGAATCCTTACGTCGATCCATCCCCTCTCCGTAGTATCTCTCGCCATCACGACTAAGGGATACATAAGGACGAATAAATGAATGGCCAGGAAGACTAACTTGAATTCCACCACCTCTTAGAGCTACCGGACCAAGCTTTAGGTTCATAAAAGGGATAAAAGCATAATTCGTTGCCTTGTCTGCTTTATCATAGCTATTATCAAAGCGAGTACTGGTTTTAGCGACGACTCCTGGCCCGATAGAAAAAGTATACTTAGGAGGCTTGCCCTGTTGAGCAAGAATATTTGAACTTAGAATTATTAATACAGATAAAAATATTTTCTTCATAGGACTCAAATTTAAGGTTTTCTTTAGAATAGTTAATTCTAGACATGTTCACATGACATGGTCAAATTCAAATGTCAGTCATGCTCTCCTTGATAAGTCATTGAGATCTGACTAAAATAGATTTAACAAGGATGTAAATATGAGAACAGCACTTGTCACGGGAGGAACTCGTGGAATAGGTCGAGCTATTGTTGAAGTTTTATTGGAGCAAGAAATAAAGGTCATTTCTACTTACAATCGCAGCTCGAAGATTGCTGATGAAATGATTGCTCAATATGGCAAGGACAAGATTGAGTTTTATCAGTTTGAACAAGGAAGTAGAAACTCACACCAAGAGCTATTTTCGAAGATTAACTCCCCACTAGATATTCTTATTAATAATGCAGGTCTTGGAAGTAAGACCGTAGAATCTGTCTCAAAGAATAAGTATGAACAAGACGAGGCCCTTTTAAGAGTTAATACACTAGGTCCCCTTTGGCTATGCGAAGAATTTATTAAAAGAGCAGATAATGAAAAGAGCACAAAGATTATTAATATCTCTTCAGTTGGAGGAGGAATATTCCACTTTCCAGGTTTTAGAATTGCAGATGGAATGAGCAAAGCCGCGGTTACATTTATGACAAAGCAAATGGCCGCCGAAAATGTTCACACAAAAATTGATATTTTTGCAATATGCCCAGGTGCGACCGATACCGATATGTTTAATGCTTCAACACTGGCCAGTCTTGACCAAGAGCAAAGAGATGAACTTATAAGTTCATTAGCAAAGAAGAGGCTAATTGACCCAAAAGAAATTGCAAACCTGTGTTCTTTTTTAATTAGTGAACAATCACAAATTCTTCACGGAGCTATTCTTGATTCGTCCTTAGGTTTAGGAGTGAATCCAGGAATTCTTATGAAATAGGAAATACAATGATTTCAAATAGAGCTGAAATACTTTTTAAAGAAACTCCCCCACTCGTCGTCGCCCATTTTAAATGTGCGGAGGACCCTTATCATCCAGATAATAATCCCAATGGATATATAAACTTTGGAACGGCCGAGAATTTTCTGGTTGAAAAAGAACTGTTAGACAAAATTGCTGAGACACCTGCACTACAAGCAAAACATCTTCATTATACCTACCCTTGGGGAAGTCCTGAACTAAGACAGTCCTATACAAGCTTTCTTAAAAAGTTTCTCAACATTCAATGCATCGGTGCTGAAAGTGTCGCTGTAGGTTGCGGACTCAGCTCAATCATTGAGATATTAAGTTATAGTATCTTTAATGAAGGAGATAAGGTTCTTACAATCTCGCCTCTTTATAATGGCTTCTATCATGATTTTGAGACAAGATTTAAGGCCAAGATTACTCTCTCACACAGTCTAGACTATCAAGGTAAGCTAGACCTTAATACTTTAAGACAAGATATCGAGAAAGAAAGACCAAGAGTTCTACTTATTAATAATCCTCATAACCCGCTAGGTTATACATATGAGGCCAATGAAGTTAGAAGTATTATAGAGCTGGCCAAAGAATATGAGATTAAAATCATTGCGGATGAAGTCTATGCTAACTCAGACTTTGGTGAAAAGAAGTTTACTAGCTTTCTAGATCCACAATTTGAAGATATAAATTATCAAGATTCAATTTACCACCTCTATGGAATGGCAAAGGACTTTGCTCTATCAGGCTTTAAAGTTGGTTTTTTCGCAAGTACAGATAAGCGAGTTACGCAAGCCGTACAAAGCGTGGCCTACTTCCATACCGTTTCAACTCAAACACAACATACTGTGACTCACTTAATTAATGATCATCAGTGGTGTTCTCAACTATTTAAAAAGAATAAAGGACGCTTAAGCGAAAGTTTTGAAATTTTAAATCAGAAATTACGTGATCTAGGTATTAGCCACTTCCCGAGTGAGTCAGGAATTTTCACAATGATAGATCTCTCTAGTTATCTCAAGGAGAAAACGTCAGAAGCAGAAATGGAGCTCTTCAACTATCTTATCGATGATCTCAAAATCAGTATCACTCCGGGACAATTCTTTGGAAGCTCTGAGCTTGGATACTTTAGAGTTTGTTATGCAAAACCTCAGAAAGTTCTCCTCACTTTTTTAAAGAGATTAGAGAAAATTCAAGAATTTAGATAACCTTGACATCTTTGAGATAAGATCCATCTTATAAGTGGGAAGGAGATATCCACAAAGGAGGATCTTATGAGAAGATTTGAAATTGCACCTTTTGCTAACAAAGGACTTCTAAGCTTATTTGATGATTTTGACAGAGAATTCGCTGATTTAAGAGGTTTTGAAAAAGACTTTCTACCAAAGGTAGATATGGGTGAAAAGGATGGACACTTCTGGGCAAGTTTTGATGTCCCAGGAATAAAGAAAGAAGACATCCACCTTGAAGTCAACGATGATGTTATTAGCATCAGTGGTGAAAGAAGCGAAGAAAACAAAGGTGAGAAATACTCAGAAAAAAGATATGGCAGCTTTAGCCGAAGCTTCCGTGTTCCAAAAGGATATGACCTCAAAAACCTTGAGGCCAACCATGAAAATGGCGTTCTCTCTATCGTCGTCCCTCTCTCAAAAGACGAAGATAAGAAAGCTCAGAAAGTGGAAATCCAATCAGGTTCAGGAGGGCTCTTTTCAAAGCTGTTCAATTAAAAGAGGGGCGCTAGACGCCCCTTTTTTTATTTCTTTAATTTAATCGTTATTCTAGATGGTTCTCCAAAGGCAGAGAATTCAAGACTTCGTGATGTTCTCTTATTATTTCAGTAACAACTTGCAATCCAATCCCCATTCCCTTACCTACTTTTTTGGTCGTCTTACCTCCACTTAAAATGAGAGATTTAATGTCTTCACTCACGCCTTTTCCTGAGTCAAAAATAGAAAACTCCATAAATGTCTCAGTCTCATGGACCTCCAAACTAACCCATCTCTCATCTAAGCTCGACACTGCCTCGTAGGCATTTTTAACTAAGTTATAGATGGCCTGAATAACTTGGACTTGACGACATTTAACGTAAGCTCCCCAATACTCTCTCGACTTGGAAGATTTAACTCAACTCCCCCCTCCATCAGTTGAGAGCTAATTAATAATTCTTCAATCTCCACAATGATATCGTGAACATTAGTTAACCTTGGAGGCTTTGAAATTCTTCATGACCGATACAGCGTACCCAACTCGAATACTGGCCAGATTTTCATGAGTTTTAATTAGTTCATCAGATAAACGAGATAACTCACTATTTTGCAAGGAATCAGTTAGTCCTTTGCCTTTTTTTAAAATGGCCTTCATTCTCATAAGTTGACCATTAATCTCATGGGCCAGATAAGCAGACTTCTTCCCTAGTGCCTCATAATGCTTATGATGAGATAGTAATGATGAAGACTTTAGTTCTGCATTGAGATCGATCATAACACCAAAAATACCTTGAACTTCACCGCTTGAACTAACAATGGCCTTTTTTACAAAGCGAAACTTTCTCCTTTCACCATCAGCACATTTAACATCTGATTCATAGACCTGACGGCCTAATGATTCAAATAAGCGCTCATCCTGCATAATGTATTTCTTTGCAAGATCATCAGGAATAGAACCTGCTAACTCCTGCATCGTCTTTCCCTCAATTTCTTTCTTGCCCAATCCAAGTATTTCAATGGCAAATATATTATTACAACCTTGATACCTTAATTTTCTGTCCTTATAGAAGCAAGGCATGGGAAGTGTTTCTATAGAAGTTAAAAATAGTTCTTCAAAATTCATTCGACGACTCTTTGACCATAGGTCGATTAGTGTTTTAACTTCTATCCACATGAAAATAAACAACTCTCTCAATACAAGACTAAAACAATACACTAAGTTACATCTAACTCCCCTCTATTGTAGTAAACAGCAATCCATTTTAAAATATAGGAAATTACTGTTTACTATTTTTACTTAAGAGAGAGTTATGAAAGCCATTCTAAATCTTAAATTGAAGTATCAAATCTCGATACTTGTTGCTATTGCAACGATTTTCCAAATTATCATCTGTGTTGTCAGTTTCAATTCACTTTCTGTAGTGAATTCTAATTTAGAGAAGGTC
>NZ_AUNJ01000090.1 GCF_000447775.1 Bacteriovorax sp. DB6_IX | reverse complement strand
CAATTTCATTTACTAAAGTAGCATTAAAGAAGAAAGGACTGGACCCAGAACTTCATAAAGTATACTGGTGTGATCCAGAAGCCAAAGTTTTTAAATTCCTCGGGACTGATAACGTATTCTTCTATGTCCTAATGCAAGGAAGTATGTGGTTTGGAGTCCAAGAAGATCCGATGAGACAAGCTCTTCCAGGTGAATTCCAACAAACTGACGTCTTCAGTAATTTTCACCTACAAATCA
>NZ_AUNJ01000089.1 GCF_000447775.1 Bacteriovorax sp. DB6_IX | reverse complement strand
GCCAGCAGTGAAATTGGTTAGATTTAATACTGATTCAAAGTCGCTTAGATAGACTTTAGTTTGCAATGAAGAATAAATATCATCATCATCAAGCATCCCGACTTTAATTTCTTCGGCAATGGCTAGAGTAGTTTTTCCAATCAAGATTAAGCCAATAAAAATTGACAATAAAAACTTGGGAATTAACAACCTATGCTGTTTTCTTATAACCATTGACATTTCCCAAAGCTGTACTATATATTTTTTCATAACCTATTTTTTTAATCTTTTCAGCGGAGAGAAGTTCATTAAGGTTTCTATTGCATTGATTGAGCATTAGGTGAATACTATTTTCACCTTGGTACTGTTTTTCATTAACTGCCACAAACTTGACAAAGAATAAACAAAATTCAATTGATTTAGGAAAGATCTCATGAAGCTGACAAAACAAATCAATTATTTTCGAAAAATTAGCCGGATTGCTACTAAGTTTGCGTATATCTCTTTTTATTTCCTCTGAACGATCAATTTTGTCTTTTAATCTTCGTTCTTGACTATTTTGCATATGAATTTGACTTCTCATAATATTAGGATGCATACTTTCATCGATGAGTGATTTACACTTCAATACATATTCTGGAAGTTGGTT
>NZ_AUNJ01000088.1 GCF_000447775.1 Bacteriovorax sp. DB6_IX | reverse complement strand
ATACATTTGGCATACCATTCACCTAACTGAACAGGTAATTTCTTTCCATTAAAAAGAATCTTCTGACTTCTTAATACCTCGTAACTGTTATTAACAGTTTCGATAGCATCAAAAATCATCTTATTATCTGGTAAATGAAGAAATAATGTTTTCTTTGCATGTGATTCTTTTTAACTTTCTCGAAAATTGCTTTTCATACCACTCGCCAAATTGATCATCACCGATCAATTCAAGAGAGTCATAAATATAGCCCTTCTTTACCAGAAAATCTTCTGAGAACCCCTCAACTTTCTTCTTCAAAAAAGAACAATGGGGCGAAAGTTCCATCCTTCACAACAAAGACAGTATCTTTATAGTAGTCGCTAGATCCATGCGTATCAGCATTAAATGAATCTATAAAATTAAATAAGCTATCCATATCCACAATAATGCCCTAATTAAACTCTAATCTTAGTTAAATCCTCATCAAAGTTAAGAACAGAGTGCGCCAAACCAATATTTCTTGTTAACTGGTACTGACAGAAGACTTTAAAATCATCAATCTTAGATTGGTAAAATTTCTTATCGTCTTCACTAGCAGCATTCTTTAATTCTTCTGAGGCTAAACACGCATGTTCTAATAGAAGCCATGAATGACAAGGTTTCCACAATAGTTTTGGAAATCTGTCGCATGAGCAAGAACACCCATATCATTTTTCTTGGCCAGCATCTCACCAAACTTAGCAAGAACCTTCTCACTCATCTCCATTGATTTACCAATCATTGAAACTTCATGAGGAAATTGTTTAGCCTCTTCTCTTTGCATTGTTTCCTGAATCTTTTTACCAACAGAGAAGAATGTCGCTCCTCTATCTTTTAAGATCTTCCTCATTACAAAGTCGATTGCTTGAATCCCATTTGTTCCTTCATAAATTGCTGCAATTTTAGAATCTCTTGTGAATTGCTCAATACCGTACTCCGTACAATATCCGTATCCACCGTGTAGTTTGGATAGCATCTGATAGAAATTGACAAACGCTTTCGTCTGAACAATATGTATTTACAGTATTGGTGTAAAAAGAGCAATTTCCTTCTCTGCTTGCTCATCACCTTTTTCTGCTTTATCAAATAAGTTTCCTGTATAAAGACAAAGAGCTCTTAAACCACGAGCTGTTGATCTCATTTTTAGAAGCATTCTCTTTACATCTGGAAGATTAATAATTTCAGTTCCAAACTGGCTTCTCTCTTTCGCATACTGCTCAGTTAGCATATAGACAAGGTTCGCCTGAGACTCTCCTTGTAAACCACACAGGAGTCTTGCTTCGTTCATCATAATGAACATATTAACAATACCTTCGTGCTCTTTTCCAATTAGCTCTCCAACACATTCACCATCTTGACCAAAAGTTAGCTCACATGTCGCTTGACCATGAAGTCCCATCTTCTCTTCAAGTTTCGTACATCTAACGTTATTAGACTCACCATTTGAACCATCTTCATTAATTTTGAATCGAGGAACAATGAATAGAGAAAGCCCCTTCGTCCCCTCAGGTGATCCTGGAGTTCTAGCAAGCACCAAATGGATATTGTTTTCGTAAAGATCACTCTCTCCAGAAGAGATGAAAATCTTTGTCCCAGAAATAGCATATTGTCCATTATCTAGTGGTTTTGCAGTAGTCTTTGCATTACCAACATCAGACCCGGCTCCAGCTTCAGTCAAACACATTGTTCCACCCCATGAACCTTCCATCATTTTTGGTACATAGAGATCTTTCTGCTCTTGCGATCCAACTTTTAAAATTACATTCATCGCACCTTGAGTTAATCCGTAATACATTGACCAAGAAACGTTGGCTCCAATGGCCATAGAATAACAAGCAATTTTAGTGCGTGAGGAGCAGGCATCCCACCGACTTCTTCAGGGTATCCAAGAGCAAACCAGCCATTCTCATAAAACTTCTGATTGGCCGGCCCAAAGCATTCAGGAACTTTGACATTCCCATCCACCATTTTCACACCTTCCTCATCACCTGGAACACGTGTTGGATACACTTCGTTTTCAACAAACTTGTCGAATTGTTCAACAATGTCTTTCAGTTCAGCTTCACCGTAACCTAACTCTTGCGCTTCATCTTGAATCTTACAAGTTTTAAAGAGATTAAAATAAACATCTTTTAAATCTGTTTTGTACTTAGCCATATCTTTTTCCTTATTTAATTGAATACTTATCCATTATATAAGAAAAATGAGTTTAGCGCAGGAAAAACAAAAAAAGCACGGGATTACCCGTGCTCTCTATTCAAGTATTTTCTTTTTCTTTCTATCTTAGAACTGGCTGCTTGATAAGTGCTTGATTTAAGTCAATTCTTTTCCAACCACCATCATAGTAGACATCCCAAATTTTTGAGTCAGTTGTCTTAATTGTTTCGCAGTATGAATTACCATAACAATCTTGATCTGGTGCTACATAGTTTTGTAGATAACCATTAACCACCTTCTTTAGTCTGACATTATAACTTGAGTGTTGGTTTTTCGCATCTTGTACTCTGTCGGCTAGATAATTTGCAAGCTCTCCAATATTATTTCCATGAGATGCATCTTGATCAAAAGTAAATGTTACTCTATCAGAACCACACATTAACATATCGACAGTTCTTTGAATTGATCCATCAGACCCAAGTAGTCTGATTCCAATATAATCATCTTCATTTCCTTTATAGTCACCAAACCAACAACTTGAATTGATGAAACCACTCTTCTTTTGGAAGCGATACATTCCAGGATTTGAAGCTTCTGAAAAATTTCTATTTCTTATGTTACTAATTAAATCATCCGCATTGACTACCGAGCCAGGTGTCCCTGATGATCCCGTATTTGATTCTTGTGTACCACTTGTTGAACTGTCTCCACCAGACTTGTTATCACTTCCACAAGAAGCAAGTGAGAAGGCCAATAGACCCATCATAATAAAACTCAATACTTTTTTTCTTTTCATACAAATATCCCCGTTTCTCTTAAAAACTGTAAACATAAATCTAATTGCCTTATTTATATACAAGTCTCGTGCCAAGTTTTGTGCGACATTTGGCCAAAAATAGCATTAGAACTGTCTAATTTATGGACAGTACGTTAATATCTATACGGTATAGATTGTGGAAACCACGGCTATAATAGGTAATGAATGAGGTACATATGAGTATTAAGAATATATCAAATCGCGCCCTGCTGATGATTCTAGATGGGTTCGGAATTAACGAAAATGAAGAAAAGAATGCAATTAGAGATGCCAAGACACCAATGCTTGACTCTTATTTCAAAAGTTATCCCTTCACAACAATACAGGCCGGTGGTGTTCTTGTCGGTCTCCCAAAGGGAGTATCTGGAAATTCAGAAGTAGGCCACATGAACCTTGGTGCCGGTCGCCCAGTTCGTCAAGACCTCGTCAGAATTAATGAGGCCATTGATAATAAAACATATAAGGATATGCCCAAACTCAATGAACTTGTCGAAGCAGCAAAAAAGAATACTAAGAGAATTCATATCATGGGACTACTTTCAGACGGTGGAGTTCACTCTCATATTGATCATATAAAGGAAACAATTTCAATTCTCTCAAAAAATATGGATCTTGATATTTTCTTTCATGCTTTCATGGATGGAAGAGACACGGCACCAGATATTGGAAAGAAGTACATAGAAGAGTTGAAAAAAGAACCGGGCTTTACCTTTGCATCAATGCAAGGACGATCAATTGGAATGGACAGAGATCGTCGTTGGGAAAGAATTAAGTCTGCATACGATATGTTCACAGGAAAAGGACAAGTTAAAGAGATCGATCACTTGACCTATATGGATGAAGAATATGCTCAAGGTCGTTTTGATGAGTTCATTACTCCAAACCTCTTTTATAAAAATGCAGCCATTCAAGAAGGTGACTGTATTTTCTTTATTAACTTCAGACCAGATAGAGCAATTCAACTGGCCCTTGCTTTTAATCAACCTGAATTTAATGAGTTTGAAAGAGACTTTATCCCACCTTACTATCTTTGTATGACTCCGTATGTTACTGATGAAGTTGAGCTACCGATTCTCTTTGATAAAGAAAAAGTAACAGGTGGAATGACTGAATATCTTTCCTCTCTTGGGAAGAAACAATTAAAGATTGCTGAAACGGAGAAATATGCTCACGTCACTTTCTTCTTCAATGGCGGTGAGAAGAAAACTTTTCCAAATGAGGAGCACATTCTCATTCCATCACCTAAAGATGTTGCGACATATGACCTCAAGCCTCAAATGAGTGCTCCAGAGGTAACAGAAAAACTACTTAATGCAGTTCAATCTGATTACGACTTTATGGTCGTTAACTTTGCGAACTCGGACATGGTCGGTCATACTGGAAAATATGAAGCTGCTGTAAAAGCAATCGAAGCCTTAGACTCTTGTGTTGGTAAGCTTGTTGAAAAGTGCCTTGAAGAAAATGTGACTGTTCTAATAACTGCGGATCACGGAAATAGTGATCAAATGGTACATAAGGATGGAACTCCTCACACTGCTCACACGGGAGCACCTGTTCCATTTTGTGTCATTCATAGATCTCTTCAGGATAAAGAATTTACAGTGACAAATGGAGATCACTCTTTAATGGATGTTTCTCCGACGGCACTCTATACTATGGGTATTGAAAATCCTCCAACTTTTGTTGGAAAGAATATTTTTGAATAGGAATAACTATGTCTGAATCTAAAATTAAATCAGTTGCAGTTTTATGTAGTGGTGGTGATAGCCCTGGAATGAATTGTGCGATCCGCTCTGTTGTAAGAACGGCCATTGGAAATGGACTTGATGTTTATGGAATCCAAAGAGGATATGCAGGCTTACTCGAAGGTAATGTTAAAAAGATGGATGCCTCAAGTGTTGGAAATATTCTTCAACATGGTGGTACGATTTTACAGACCTCACGTTGTCCGGAGTTTCATCAACCAGAGATTAGAACAGAAGCAGCTCATATCCTGAAAAGAAAGGGTATCGATGCACTTATCGTTATCGGTGGAAATGGATCATTTAATGGTGCCTGGGAATTGCATAAAGAACATGGTGTTCTTGTGGCTGGTATTCCGGGAACAATTGATAATGATATAGAAGGAACAGACTACTCGATTGGATTTAACACTGCTGTACAGACAGCTGTTGAAGCAGTCGACAAGATTAGAGATACGGCACACTCTCACGACAGAACTTTTGTTGTAGAAGTTATGGGAAGAAAATCTCCTGAAATTGCACTGCATGTTGGTCTTTGCACAGGGGCCGAGAATATTATTCTTCCGACAAAAGATGAGATTAACTACGATCAAATCGCTGCCGATATCAAAAGAGGAATAAAAAGAGGAAAGGGTTCTTCAATTATTATCGCTGCTGAAGGTGAAAAAGAAGGACTAAGTCATCGAGTTAAAGATGAGCTTCTCAATAAACACGGAATAGACTCTAGAGTTTGTATTCTTGGACATATACAACGCGGAGGAAATCCTACTGCCCACGATCGCTTCCTAGCTAGCCAAATGGGCTACATTGCAGTTGAATCGCTTTGTCGTGGAGAAAAGGCCATTGTCACGGCTCAAAGAAAGGGAAAAATCCTCGCAGTACCATTCGAAGAATGCCTAGGAAAGAAATTCAACACAGACCCCGAATTCCTAGACATAGTAAAAACCCTCTCAATCTAATCGCAAGGTACCAGTATCTTTTCCTTATGAGTCATGTGTCATTTAACGCAACTCTCATAAGAAAAAGATACTGGTACTTCGTTTATTTATTTAAGTTTTTACTAGTTAGTGAGTTTTTTAGGAAAAGGAGGAGGTTGTTTTTCTCTTCCTCTGTTAGCCTCAGGTTCATGGCAAGTCTTTC
Source organism: Bacteriovorax sp. DB6_IX (assembly GCF_000447775.1). GTDB lineage: Bacteria > Bdellovibrionota > Bacteriovoracia > Bacteriovoracales > Bacteriovoracaceae > Halobacteriovorax_A. The sequence goes on along the minus strand of NZ_AUNJ01000088.1, from coordinate 6,756 downwards.
AGAGCGGTTATTGAACTGTGCCCTCACCTTCTCTCTATCCCAGTCCCTTGTGAATTTTTCGTTATAGAATTTTCCAAACTTTTCATTCAGCTTTTCAGGATTAAAATGCATCAAAGTTCTCATTGGATGATCATAGTGATCAATAACTTCTTCTAGAGTCGCAAAAATTCCATTGTGCATATATGGTGCAGTTTGAGAAATATTTCTAAGCCCAGGAGTTAAGAAACGATACTTATCCTCTTCCTTACCAGTCACTTCAAAGCGACCTTCATCATTCTGAGTTTTACCAACTCCGATATCTGCAATTAAGATATTCTCAAATGAATTATCAGAGAACCTCTCACCTGAGTGACATTCAGCACAGCGTGCTTTGTCCATAAATACGATGGCACCTTTTTTCTCCTCTGGAGTTAAGGCCTGTACACTACCATTGAGATAATCATCCCAAGGAGTATCGTTAACAAAGAATTCAATTTCTTCAAAGTGTGAAATGGCCTTACCGACGTGTCCTATATTGTATTCAGTAATTCCAGGGTAAGCCATTTGAAAGAATGCTCTTAGGTTTTCTTCAGATAAAATATTTTCTAAAATAGCATTCCACATGACATCATGGCTTTCTCCATCGAGCTCTGGCCCCTTCATCTCTAGGCTACTTGTAGGTGGAAAAAGTGCTTGCGCTGCGGCTGCATTTATCATTTCTTTTGCAACGTCTGCCAAGATAGGATCTTTACCTGTTAAAAGATCACTTGGTGTTGTGACATAATTTTCTTTTTTATCAAATGAAACACGACCATCCCAGAATAAGAACTTAACGCTCTTTAGAGATCTATTCCACAGGGCTGGTGAATTTCTCTTAGTGACTCCAGCGCTACCTTGAGTTCTAAAAGTAATATCACCTTCAGCTCCTGTACCTAATGCTAATGGAAGGTTGTCGCCTGTTCCCCTTGTCGGGTGATGGCAATGAGCACAAGATATATCACCGGCCAGGGATAGTTTAGTAGAAAAGAATAGCTCTCTACCTAATTCATACAAGGGCAATTTTTTTGAATTATCCCTGACTGGTGATGAAAAGTTAAACTTAGTTATATATTCACTTAAAGTTTTATCTAATTCACTATCTCTTAAAGATGCAGAAGGAGTCTTTGCAAACCCCTCCTGCGGGCAAATTAGAATGGAAACGATAAGAGTCATCAAGAAGAATTTAGTCATGTGTTCCGCCTACTTGTTCAGATTTTGTCTAAACTAAATAATAGGATGCACATTATAAACCTTCAAGAAATGTCATCTTTTGTTAACCTTCAGACAGTATGATTTTTGTCATAATGTCTTAAACACCCAGGGTGTTTGGTTGATCAAACTTTAATTTTAAAAGCCATACATGTCAACACTTTTTTTTAAAAACATTTTGGAAGATTACTCCAGCCAGAAGTAAAACGTGGGGAAAGATGGTCTCTTCTCATTTTCCAGGTATCATTATCAACCCCGCAGGCCATGGATCGGAGTGTATTTGCCCCTTCTCTAGCATTAACTTGATCAATTACTCTCATTAATTTTAGAGACTTGATATCGTCAGACTCACCAAAAAGGGAAGCCTGTAACTGCTCATTGTCAGCGAGGGAGCTTAAACGAATCCCAGCTTTCTTATAAAGGACTCCCATTCGAAATAGGTCGTCGAGAACCTTCCAAGCATATTTGATAACTCTTCTTGTATCCATTGTTGGAGTTAAGAACTTATAGCTTTCTCGCCCATAAAACATTTGCTCACCGACTTTATAAGGATCGCTATGACAAAAGACTTCAATTACAGCACAAGCACTCTCCTGCTTTCTCATTTTCTCACAAGCACTTGTCGCATAGTTTGCAATAGACTCTCTTAAGCCCTGAAGATTTGCGACAGGACTTCCAAAACTTCTCGAGCAAAGAATTTCTTTCTTCTTTTCAATAACTGTGTTCAACTCAAAACAGGGTATTCCCCTCAACTCGTCTTGAGTCATTCTTCCGAGTTTAGTGAATATCTTTTGAATATTTTTTTCATTCTTATAGTTTTTAAACTGTAATGCATTTCTTATTCCTAACCCTCTTAGCTTTAAAGAGTTCTTCCTACCAATTCCCCAAATATCACCAATCTCGGTCCTTTCAAGAGCAATATTTTGATGGTCTTCATTCATGAGAACGACAACCCCTTGAGCCTTTTGAGATTTCTTTCCCAAATTATTAGCAATTTTAGCAAGTGTCTTAGTCGGCCCAATCCCTACACTGACAGGTATTCCAGTCCATTTAAAAACGGTTTCTTTTATCTCTCTTGCATACTTATTAAGATCAACATCAAGTCCAGCAAGGTTTAAGAATGCTTCATCCACAGAATAGACTTCCATTTCTGGGGCAAAGCTAGAGAGGACACTCATCACCCTGTCAGAGATATTCGTGTATAAAGAAAAGTTTGATGAAAAAACAGCAACATTATTTTTCTGACAAAGATCCTTAACTTTAAAATAAGGATCTCCCATTTTTACTCCAAGGGCCTTAAGTTCGTTTGTTCTAGATACAAAGCAGCCATCATTATTTGAAAGAACTCCAACTGGTCGATGGTTTAAGTCTGGTCGAAACAATCTCTCACAACTACAAAAGAAAGAATTGCAGTCAATAAGGGCATAGATCGGCTTCATTACTAATGTCCTCTGAGATCCCTTGCCTGTGCGACAACGACACCCCAAACAAGAAAGTCCATCTCTTCAGTCACAAGAATATCGCGATGTAACTTATTCTCTGATCTCAAGATAATTCCTTTCGGCGACTTCAAAAGTCTCTTACAAAAAAACTGTCCATCAAGATAGGCAATCACAATCTTTCCCTGTGTCCAGTTTACTGATCTATCAACAATGAGAACATCACCAGGGAAGACCACTGGCTCCATAGAGTCACCAGTGGCCTCAAAGAAGAATGTCGACGACTTATTTTTTATGAATCTCTCATCCAATGACTGATACTTTTCAATATAGTCATCAGAGATGCCAAAGAGACCACAATTAGCTTGAAAAATAGGTTTGCTAAGACTTTCCATAAAGTCATTATAACTTACGCATAACTTACGCACAAGATAAAATAACAATAAGTGATAAGTAGCTTATTTTATTAAGCTGAGCTAGGTAAAATAAGGTCATCCCTTCCAATAATCTCTCTTAGAGGAATAACTTTGTCCGGTCCAAAATGAGAAAAGTCGCTAGTAATTAGCTTTAAACCTGTTTCCAAATGGGCCTCAAGTTCATCCAAAGAAAGAGAAGATAACTGGCCCATGTTTATCTTACCACGGGCCGTAATCATTCCCCCGCAAAGACAATTGTCTAAATTCTGAATGGGAAGAACCATTGCCATAGACCAATACATAATCAGAAATGGGAGCTCTAACCACCTATAGAGATCGTCTTTACAGGAAGAAATCATAGAGTCCTCTACACACAGAACAAAACGCCGAGGGGGCAACTTCAACCCCAATTTCTTATTCAAGTAGACAAACTTTTCTTTAATAGATTTACCTCTATTACCTAAACCAACTATCTCAAGGCCGGGAACTCCTTTTGTAGAATAACCAAAAATTTCCATAATATGTGAGTTTGTTCCATTTGGAATAAGAGCATACATTTGCTTGTGCATATCAACCTCCACCCTAACTAAAGCAAGAGGTCATAAGTTTCGTTTTTTTTAAGTCGTTAGAATGACTTGAGAGAAATAAAGAAAAAATCAATTATTGAAGTGGTGCCTTAGAAGAATAGAAGCATTTTAAAATCATCGGCATCTTTTCTAAGAGTAGTGATCTTGAAAAATCTAAACCAAAAGCAAAGTCTTTCTGCATTTTCTTACAACCATGATCTGGTTTAATACAATAGTGATTATGTTTCTTGTCGCATTCAAGTGAAAGAATAACAGTTTCAGCAAAGTAACAATTTACTCTCTTCTCAACAGCATCAAATCTGGCCTTCGTATAGTTATGGACGAGCTCATACTTATTAAGACAAAACTTAGAGATATTAAATTCTCTGCCCATGCAGTCTATTGTCTTCGGATCTTTCTTTTCAACGATAAGGGGATCTTTCACTCCAAAAGATGAACAAACTTCTTTGAAGCCAAAGCGTTTAACAGAAACCCCTTCCTCTTGCACTCTTTCGAGTTTTGCAAAGATAGAAGGGGTTGTCAGAAATATTAAAATTAAAATTTTAACCAGGGAATAATCCACGGTATCTCATAGCTCTCATTAGACGCTTGAATGCAGCAATGAAAGCAGCTTTTTTCATATCTACTTTATACTCTTGATGAGCTTCGTAAACATTTTCAAAAGCATCTTTTAAGATGTCGTGAAGCTTACTGTTGATCTGGTCAAGATCCCAGAAAAAGTTCTGTAGTCCTTGTACCCACTCAAAGTAAGAAACAATAACACCACCAGCGTTACAAAGAATATCTGGGATAATAAATGTTCCCTTCTTTGCGATAATTTCAATTGCTTCTTTTGTCAGTGGTCCGTTGGCACCTTCAGCAATCATCTTAGCTTTTACTGTATCCGCATTTTCTTCAGTGATAACACCATCGATTGCAGCAGGAATTAGGATATCTACATCTAGTGCTAAAAGTTCAGCATTTGAGATGTGCTCAACATTAGGTAGATCCTTAAGCAGTCCACCTCTTTTAGTGAATGAAGAAGCCTTATCAATATCAATTCCGTCTTTATTATAAACAGCACCTGATACGTCAGAGATAGCAACAATTTTGGCACCTTGATCTCTTAGATCTTCAGCAGCAGGAACACCTACTTTACCAAAACCGTGGATAGCAACAGTTGTGTTACTTCCAATTTTCATTCCCATTTTTTCTGCAGCAAAATTCACACAGAATGCTACACCTTTACCAGTTGCTTCGGCACGTCCAAGAGACCCACCAACAGTAATTGGCTTACCAGTTACAACACCTGGAACAGTGTAACCTTTAAGTTGAGAATATGTATCCATGAACCAAGCCATAGTCTGTCCATCTGTTCCAATATCTGGAGCAGGGATATCAATATTTGGTCCAACGATCATGTTAATTTCAGTCGTGTATCTTCTTGTAAGGGCCTGAAGCTCTTGTCTTGAAAGTGTAGAAGGATCAACAGAGATACCACCTTTTGCTCCACCAAGAGGAAGACCAACAAGGGCACACTTAAAAGTCATAAGCATAGCAAGACCAGCTGTTTCAGAAAGGTCTACTTTTGGGTGGAAACGAATCCCACCTTTACCAGGTCCTAAAGTCATATTGTGCTGAACACGAAAACCTTGGAATGTTTTTACTGTACCGTCATCTAGCCTAATTGGTACTGCTACTTGGAGTGCTCTCTTTGGGTACTTTAGACGTTCCATGATGTTTGGGTCTAGTCCCATAATTGACGCCGATTCCTCTAATTGCTTAACTGCATCTTGATAGAGTGGGCTTTCCATTAAGCTCATATTAGCTCCCTTAAAAAATTAGGATTTTCAGTTATTAAATTGCAACTAATCTACTCCAATTTTAACAAGAGTGCCAAGATTAAAAATAGGGGGAAAAATCATAAAAAGACCCAGTGATTCAATTTAGTATTGAAGCACTGAGTCTCAAGGAAATTTATGAATGATATTAAATTATTACTTACGTACTAAAAGTTAAATGGACTACTGTACATGAACTGAATTCTCGCATCAGAATCTTCTGAAAAGATAACAGCGTTGTCAGACTGACTTGAAGAAATTCTAGCTGATATTGTATCCGTAAAAGCTTTATCAAAGTTAGTAACGTAGCTCTTATTTTGAGGCTTATAATCCACGCTCGCAGTCGCTCTATAATTCTTAAACTCTTTTCTCATATTCATATTCAAACCATCAGAGAAGCTATAAGTCGTCCTATAATCAACATAAGGATTAACAACTCTCATAATGGCCGTCCCCTGAAGAATACGGGCCTTGAATTTTAGTTTAACATTCTTTGAGATACTAACTTTAGTATTTGGCTTTAGGGCCTTTTGCGCGCGTCCAACATTGGCCAACGCTGAGCCTCTTTCCGCTCTTTTAACTTCACCTGAAATACGTTTATCAACATACTTAAGGATTCTCTTATTGAAATAGTTTACTTTAGCTTCTCTGGAAACAATTGAATAAAGACCAGTCGATTCTAAATTCCAGTTTTTGACATAATCTTCTCTTTCTTGCCATGCTTCAAAATCACCGCGCATCGAACGAAGTACACCCGCATCATCTTCAACTAGAATTCCTTCATACCAATAAGTAATCCTCTCCGGTGCCGGAGCGTAGTCAACATCTGGAATATGACTCTGAGGTCCTCTTGTTTGAATCTTATAGTTAGGATTGAAGGCCTTGAATAGGTTCTTCTCAGCAGCAAGGCAACTGCCTGCAACTGTCATAACCATACATAGCTGTAAAAACTTTAGACATGGTGTAAATTTTTTACTTAGTTTAACCTTCATAATAAGTCCCCTAAATTACTTAAATCGTCGTTTCTCTCAGTAATTTAGTTGCAATCGGTATGCCACAATGCAAAAGACGAAGCACAAGGGCTTCGTCTTATATTTTAGCAAATTTATGAGGTTTACTGTCTAAAGAGGATATATTTCCTACAAATCTACGATATCACGTGTCTCTGCGAGAAGCTCCTTCAGAGCATCCTGAGTCTTCTTATCAAGCTTCTTACCTTTTGCCTGTGAATTCAAGGCTTTAAGGAAAGCATTGGCCGTCAGTCCNT
>NZ_AUNJ01000087.1 GCF_000447775.1 Bacteriovorax sp. DB6_IX | reverse complement strand
ATCATGCTATGCTCTCTCAATTGTCAGTAATAAAGGGCAATTCCCTTATTTATTAGGTAGTGAGCATAATACTTATCCGAGCTATTTATTCAACTTTATGCTGACGACCTTTTCCTTTTTACATTCACAGAAAATGTGAATTTTCCCTAAATAATCTCAAAAGCTGTTCCGATCAGGTAAGTAATGAAAATCAAAGAGATTGATATATTCAAATATAAGGATTACAGAAAGCTGTTAAATGATGTTTTTGAGCATCAGAAGGCCACAAAACGTAATTACACCTATGGTAAATGGGCCGAACAAATCGGTCTCTCAAGTATATCTGGCCTTACCATGATCCTTAAAGGCCAAAGACACGCCGGAAAGAGTATTCTGGATAAGCTTGTGGTCAATCTCGAACTTGATAAGAAAGAAGAAGACTACCTTCGAAAATTGGTCAAGATACAAAAGCAGGCCAAGGACGATCAAGAACTGGTTGTCTTTCTAATGGATAACGGTAATGTCAATCAAGATAATGATCTCGAAGATAAAAACCGCCCTATTGAATTTCGTTGGGAAATGGGACTTCTTAGAGAGGCCACAAAGTGGAATGATCTCAAAGAAGATAATTTGTGGCTAAATAATAAGGCGCGCTTCCCTTCTAGCTATAAGAACTATGGTGAAGTTCTTGAGGATATGAAGGATAAGAAACTCATTACTTATTCAGATGGTGCCCTAAAAATTAATAATGACTACATCCCTTCGAAAGTTGATAGCCGCTACTTTAAGCATCTTCACAATGACTTCATGGCCTTTGCCAAGGATAGTTATCAAATTGATTTCAATCTACGCTCATTAGAATATCGAATGATTGTTGTGAAAAAAGAAGACGTCGCTAAAGCAAAGCAACGTCTTATTGAATTATTAGATATTTTTGTTTCTGAATTTGATACAAATTCAAGTTCAAGTAAAGAAAGTGATGTTTACCTTACGGCCCTTCAATTCTTCCCAATGACAAAATAAGCTTAGAAGCTTAACTTCTGTCTCTCAATCCATGAATTCTTTCCATTCGTACAATGCATTTGAAGCATTGAGCTTCCTTTAATTTCACTTTGTCCGATAGAAACACAATTAGGCTTCATAAGAATATTAAACTTTACTGGCCTAATAAACTCATTATCAACATTTGTCATCACACTAACAGTTTCACCATAGATTGACTTCGTATCAGTGAAAACTCCCACATGCCCATCTCCAAGACTGACTCCTTGAAAGCTTTGTGAAAAAGACAATCCTGGGTAACTCGATTCTCTATTAACAGGTAGAGCACTCATAGAACTCACCAGTCCGTTTTCTTCAGTGACTGAAAAGATTTTATAACGACTTTCAATAAAGTAATTTCTCTTTCCTTCACCATTAGTAAAAACCTCTACAGTTCCTACAATTGGGTTTTCCCAAGTTTCAGATTTTAAATTAAAAGAGCGTGATGCTTCAGTATTTGAAACTCTAAGAAGATTTCTCTTAAAGAGCCTGACAAACATTAACTCATCAGAAAAAGTCTTATCAGCACTTGATCTAAAACGAGAGTAATCATTCTTATCAACATTCTTACCAAGATTCTTAGTCACGATCTTAAACTGATCTGGTGATGAAAACTCGACAATAGCAGTTTTCTTTCTAAAGCCTTCACCATAAACATATGTTGTCCTAACAACACCAGCGCTCTTTTCACCTTCGTCTTGATTAATGATATGAGCGATATCAAGGGTATCAAAAGCATTAACTCCCAGCTCTTTTCTAAGACGTGTGATATTATTATATGAATCAATTGTTCTAAGCTTTAACTCAACAAACTTTTCATTAACTTCTGGAAGTAGGTAGTAACCACGTTTCTTCTTATCGAGCAGCAATCTATCTATTGGATCCTCGCTATTATCGACAAAAGGAAGGTCCCACTCTCTGACAATTAAAGGAGCAAGGAACTCACCAAAGTCCTGAGTCTTTACTTTGATATAAGAGAATTTTTCAAAACCTCTGACAAAGGGAAGACCGCCAAAACGAGTCGATGGAAGTAACCAATAATTCTTTGAAAAAAGAGGCTTTCCATCCTTATCAAAATAAGCAAAGAAATACTTTCTCTTATCCTCAGTTGCCCCGTAGACAAAGTAATCCTTCTCACCATCAAGATTAATATCAACTTTGATGACGGAGCTAATTTCGGACATTTTTTCAAGCTTAAGCTTAATAGGTATAAATCGATTCGCCTGCTCTTTTAATAGAATAACCTCGTTCTTCTTTGAAGGATTTGGAAAGAAAAGATCTTGTGTCTGCTTATGAGAGTCTCTCTCAAGCACTCTTTGCAGTGAAGATCTCTTATAATATTTTGTGATTTTAACAATCGCCTGGGCCGGTATTCCAAGGACAGGGGCTTTTGATGTTTCAACAGAAACCATATTAAAATCTATATCAACAAGATACTTTGTTTCAGACCCATTTTGAACAATCACGAGCTCCATTTGCTTATCTGCTGAGCTTAAAAGATTCTTAACAACACCCTTTAGAAGAATCTCATTTGTCTCAGCGACATCAATGGCCATGGCCTTTGCCTCTGCATTAGATTCAAAACTTAAATCTTGATCTTGACTCTTTACATAGAAATTAAAATTTGTCGTTGCCTTTGCGATTGGGATTTTTAGCTCAAATCTCCCCTCACCATCAACACTAACTTCATCAACATTTTTAAGATCAAGAAGAACTGAGTTCTTATTTGTATTATTAAGAGTATTTTTAACATCGATAAAAGGATAGACCTTGCCATCCTGAGCTTTAATCATTTTGGCATTAGCAAGAATTCGTCTCTTAACTTCAGCAACAGGCATATTCGGATCTTGTGACTTAAGCAGTGCCGCAAGCCCTGCCACGAAAGGAGAAGCATGAGATGTTCCATTTCTTGCATCATAACCATTGACTCGAATAATCTCAGACTCTAAACCTTGTGGAATAGTACTGATGATATTCTCTCCTGGAGCATAGATATCAACTTTATGTCCATAGTTTGAACTTAGAAGCTTATTTCCAGCAGCATCCATAGCACCAACACAGATAACACCTGGGAAGTTACAAGGAAATACAGGTTTATTCTTATTATTATTTCCAGCTGCGGCCACAATTACCACACCATTTTTCTGAGCATAATCAAATGTCGCAAGCACTTTTGGCGAAACAATGACTTTTGGATAACCAAGACTTAAGTTAATAACCTTGGCACCATTTCTAAGTGCAAACATAACCGCACTGGCCATAAGTTCCGAAGTAAGTTGTCCATTGACTGTATAACCACGAAATTGGCTTCTCGCGGCCTTCATAGGCATGATTTTAACTTTAGAGTGTGTCATCCCACTTGTTCCATAGTTATTGGCCACAGAGGCAATAACACCAGCAATATGGGTACCGTGTCCCACAGTATCCAAAACATCACCATTACTATCAAGAACATTGAGTCCGAAACAACTCATTTTAGCTCTTTGTTCAGGAGTTTTTCCCTTACACTCAGGATTCTCCCAAATTCTTTCTTTAAGATCAGGATGATCAATATCAACCCCAGTATCAATAACAGCGACAATTGTCTCTTGAGAGTTCTGGGCCAATGATTCAATATCCTCAGGAAGGTTAATATCGAAACCAACCTTTCCACGAATGATATCGCGAGTGAACTCGCCGTCCTTTCTTGTATATTCAACACCAGTATTCTTAAGTCCCCACTGCTTATCAACAAGTGAGATATCTTCAGAAATCTTTGCTGAGACGTTAAGAGTTGCCGATAATAAAAGTGCTGTAATTAAATGCTTCTTACTCATTATAGCCTCACTCTAAACCAGTTACCTTCCATCTCTCCTTTCATAATTCCGAGGAACTTTCTGATGGCGGCAATAGGCCCGTCTGTAAATTGTCCATTCTGTCTTCCAAAAGTATTTCCATAAATTGGACGATAGAGATACTCGTGATTTCTTCTAAATCCATTGATCGAAGATTCTAGGTAAAGATTCTCTTTTCCTAAGAGATCACTTAGAACCTCAAAGTCCATATACTTGGCAAAATATCTTCCGTACTCGGCCACACACTTATGGGCCTTAACAAGTTTTTGTTTTCTATAATACTTATTACAACGAGACCTAAGTCTTCTAATATAATCAAGGTCTCCACATTGAATCTCTTGAGAGATCGTCATATTTGAGTTGTTGTCATTATTTCGACTATAGCGACAACGGTATTCATTTCCATAAGACTTGGCCACTTCCTTACCTAATGCCTTAAACTCAGCATCTGTTAGTGACAATAATTTCTCTACGGCCTTTTCATAGAAATGGAGATTGGCCTGAACCTTATAAGTTAGCATGGCCCCAGCATCCTGAGCATCCGCTCTCGAGAAGAGATCTTTCTTAAATTTCTCATTAAAGTCTTTTAATTTCTTCCAAAGCTTCTTCTCAGTCGTATCTCCCCCCTCATAGCGGTAGGTATACATCATATATTTTGAATAAAGATTATCTAATGTCATGGGAGCATTAGTATCCTTAACTTTCGCTTCAAATCTCATATCGAGAGTTTTTGATTTTCCTTTGAAAGTACGTCCAGCATTTGCAAATGGGTTTGAACTAAATGAGAATCCCTCAAAAATATCTCTTAAATAATAATTGGCAATAGTTTTTAAGAAGTGAACATAGTTTGTTCCCGTTTGGCTTCCATAGCTAGTCACGATATAACCAGTATCCTTAGCTCCAGTGAACTTAATGAAGAGATCTTGTAATTTTCTCGCTGTTTTATGAACAAAGAAAAGCCAATTAAAGCTTCCGCTTCTATCATTGATCTTACTTTCAATTTGAACAGGAGCATCACCAACTGACTCAAGTGTTCTATCTTGGATAATTGAGTAAAGTTTTGTGACATTCTTATAAAAATCAGGGTTCTCTTCTAAATCAGGGTTAAGATTAAGATCAAAGAAGTTCACAGTCATATTACCGACAGACTTCTTCACAGCTCCTGTAAAGACAGGAATAAAATATGTTATCCCACCATTTCCATAGATCTCTCTGAGGTTTCCATCATCGAAGTAAACTTGGAATTGGTGTCTTGATTTTCTAAAAATCTGGATTCTCTTAAGAGTCTTATACTTTGCCCCTCCTTGAACATAGAAGCTTGAACCACCATCAAATAGCGGGCCTCTTAGTGTCACAGACATATCAGGAACCACATCTTCAGAGATAATTAACGACTCTCCGACTCCTAGATTCTCACTAATTTCCTTAAAGTTCTTAGCAATCATTTCATAACGATCTTCAAGTTCAAGCTCTTGTCCATCGCGAATATTTCCAAGTCTTCTTTGAACTCTCTTAGTTAAAAAATTAACAAGAATATTCTTATAAGGCTCCTTTAGAGCTTCTTTAAGAGATGAGATCGGCTTAACGTGTGTATAGTTAACATTGACGCCAATTTTTGGAATAGCATTTCCGTGGACAAGCTGTGAGAAAACTCTTTCTAGCCCCACATAGGCACCGAGGTTAAAACCAAATCCAGCGGTATCTGCGAGCTGAACAAAATTATCAGTTCCCAACGAACCACCGATGACTATATCACGTCCGAGATTGAGCTTTCCTTCTAATAACGGAGCTGACCATTTTTGAAATGGTAGTGCCGGAAACTCTCCCGTTCTCGTAAATTCCTCGATCGCATAATCTTTGTATTTTTTGAAGTCTTTAATTGTCCAATCAAGTCTTTCCTCTCCAAAGTCCACTGCCTTGAGATAGTCATTGGCGTAATCAGCAAGTGATGAGATCGCACTTGATTGAACTTCTGATACGACATAACGCCAAAAATCATCAAGAGGGCCCTTTTGCATACCATGAGAGAATCTTGAAGCATAACCTTGGAATTCCTGAGTATGAAGATAACCCTTCTCCATTCCCGGAAGTTCAAGATCTTTCTTATAACTCATTTCTTTATAGTCGATACCGATTGTCTTAAGAATACTATTTCTTCTGGCAATGAGCTTTTCGACAAGAATCTGTGAGACAATTTGTGGATAGTGAGCATTCTTCACGATCTCTTGAAAGTCACTGCGTGTAAGCTTGGCAAGCTTTCTTCCCATCCATTTAAGATCATCAAGTGTTGCATTGAAATTCGCTTCAGTATCATGAGCAAGAATAATGTGATTATTACTAATCTTAGCGGCCTTATAAGAAAGCTTATTAATACTCTCTCCCATATCTGCAAGAGCATAAGGGATAATTGCTGATCTTAGAGAACGTGACTCTAATTGTCCCGGAACCATTGTAAGAGCAATATCGTAGAAGTCTGTCGCCTGAGGCATCTTGACGAAGATATCTTGAAGAGTCACACTTGTTGGTGTCTCCGCGATAATCCATCTGGTTGATGAAGCAATAAGATCTGAGACGAGCTCAACATCTTTAAAGTTATTCTTGGCCTCTTCAGTTTCAAATTGAACAGTAAGACTTTTAAGATACTTCATTGATGGAACAATATATCCAAGCTTTCTTAAAAGGTTCTTTCTTAAAAGGATTGTATGAAGTTTCTTACTGAGGTGGATTTGAAATCTCTTATCTCCCATCACCGCATTAAATCTCATAATTCCTGTCGGTGACTTGATAGAACCACCATAGACAACAGTATCGTCATTTTCAATTGGTAGATTCTCATCAAAATTATTGGCAAGAAAATTATCTCTTCCATCCCAAATATCACTAATTTCTGGATTAAGCTTTGAAAGATCAAGACCTTCTTCTTGAGAGAGCATTAAGGCCATCTCAGGATCAAGCATGCCGTATTCCTCAGAAACTAAGTCATTTGCAGGAAGCCCATTACCATCAACAGAAACCCTCGCATATTCAGCGAAGACAGTGATTTGAAATAGGCATAGCAATAAGAAAAGTCTCTTCATAATTAATCCATCGTTTGATTATTGATTTCTAAGTATTTTGCAATTTATGTGCCAGAACGAAGCTTCCCTACTCATCTTCACGAGGAAGTTTCTTAATAGGATTAAGACCATCACATACAGTTTCTGCCATCTGATGAGCGTGGAAATAGATCGTATTTTCACTATTAATGGCCCTAATTTCGGCCCTGGTATTAATACGACTTCGATCTTCAGTAAGAGAGGCCAACTTCTCTAATTTGATATCAACTTCCTTTATAGTCAGTATCTTAGCGGCCACTTCGCGCTCACAGCTATCCACTCCAAAAGCAAATGACTGAGCTGAAAATAGAATTGAAGTTAAAATAAGAACCAGACGCATAAGAATACTCCTCTCAAATAAATAATGGTTTGATTCAGAATATCCTTTATTGAGACGAAATCTTGAACGAGTGTAGAAAATACTAGAGGTGTCTAAATTTTAGACAAAAAAAAGGAGGCCCTAAGACCTCCTTTAAATATTCGGGAATTGGTATACGATTTCTTATAGATCGATGCTTAGAAGCTCTGGAAGAATAACGTTTTCAAGGTTACTTCCTGGAGTTCCTAGGTGAGCAGAAACTTCTTCAATAAGTTGCTCTCTCTTACCTGCATCTTCTTTAGCAGCTTCGAATTCGGCCATTGTCTTACCTGTGAAGTGCTCGATATTCTTAGTGATCGCTTTTTGATCTTCTTCAAGAAGCTCTCCTGCTGAAGCAGACTTAAGCATTCTCTTAACTTCTTTTTCCATTGTTACTAGCTCAAGAGCTTTTTTCGCTGGAAGCTTGAAAGCAACTGAGTAAGAAGATGCTTTGTCAAAAAGCTCTGTATCTTCAGATTGTGCTGCAAGAAGACCTGTATCAGTTGTTTCTGTTTCGTCTTCGTATAGCTCACCTGACCATACACCTTCATAGATAAATTCATTTGTTCCATAGTCATAACCAACAACATCTACTGGCTCATAGTAATCACCATAAAGATCTCCGATATCTCCGTAATCGATTTCGTCATCTAGTTGGATATTTCTAAACTCTCTAGCAAGGTTGTTATTAGATGAGTAATAGTCCCAGTAAGCGATTGATCTTAGGTAGTTAAGATCGACTGCTACTTCGTGATCATACTCAGCATCATAATAAACAAACCATCTCCCATCATTTCTTAGAGTCTCTGCCTCTGTTTTGTCGATGTAGTTTAGTGGATTTGAAATTGGATCAACATTGTTAAGTGCATTAACAAAACCACTAGCAGTGATATATGGTGACGTATACTTTCCATAAGTTGAAGTACTACCTCCACCACCTGATCCACCACATGAAGTAAGAACTACTGCTGCAGTTGATAAAAGTGCTAATGATTTGATTCCTTTTACTAAATTCTTTTTCATAAAACCCTCTCTCTCAATGTATTTAGTTTTCCAATACAATGTTAGTTGTGTTGGAACGCGTTATATCCTATAAACTTCTTGTTTAATAGTTAGTGTAAAAACTTTATACAATTGCCGTGCCAACTTTTGCTAAGCTTTTGGAATCACTTTGACCATTTGACGCGATGAGAACTGGAGCCATTTTGTCAGATTATTTTTTCATGGTGCCATAATGCACCTAAACCTATGATTTAATGACACTTAAGGTCTTTATCTCTGTGTTACGAACCGCTAATATTTCTTATATTTTATTTTTGAAATATTTGAAGAATTACAAACGTTTAGTGCATAAGAGGCAAACTCATGGACAAAATCACAAAGACAATCAATGGCGAGATGGATCAACAGGATCTGATTGACCATAAAGTGATTGAAGATGAGCTAATTGAGAAGCTCCCTCACTTTGAAAGCTTCTTTAATAGAGTTGGTTTTAAAAGAATTGATGGGGCCATCTTTGGTCTTCTTTGTTTTTCGAAGAAACCACTGACATCTGAGCAAATTGAGACAAAGCTAGGGCTCTCTCAAAGTGCCGTGTCCCAATCACTAAAAACCCTGGCCCAATACTCGATGATTGAGAGTCGTGATCACCGTGAGCTTAAGAGACTAAAACTTCACTATGCTAAAGATGATGCTCTTAAAGTCGTCTCAAGTGTTATTAGAAAAAGAGAGCTCGAGTATCTACGAGAGTTTGAAGTCATGGCCAGTGAGGCCCTTAAAATTGTAGACGACGAGCCTCGTAAGAAGAGACTCTCAACAATTCTTGCCACATCAACTTTTGCGAGAACACTATGTGAAGTTATCGTCAATGTTAGTGATGAATTAAAGAATCCATATCCAGTCATAGAGAAGCTGCCACAATTCGCCTCATTCATGCAGGCGGGTATTCCAAAAGTCGAAGTGGCCACAGAGCAAATTAAGAATCAAATAAAGAATACATTTCAAAATAAACTTAACGGTTGGCTTGATGCCTCAGGAGAAAAAAGGTGAACCTTTCAAGAGTAGTTATTACAGGTGTGGGATTAACGGCCCCTAATGGAAATAATATTAAAGAATACAGAAGTGCTCTTCTTGAGCAAAAATCAGGAATCACAGAAGAAGAAGTTCGCTTCCTTGGGAAAATTCCTGTTGGTAAGTGTGACTTTGACGAGACAAAGCACCAAAAAAGAAAGATGAGAAAGCGTGGAACTCGCGTTGGTGGAATTAGTGTTTACTGTTCTAAAGAAGCACTAGATGATGCCAATCTCGATATCGCGACACTTGATAAGAATAGAATTGGTATTTATCTTGGTATCACTGAACATGGGCCAGTGGAAACAGAAGAAGAACTCTACCAATTCTACAAGAATAATGATGAGGATCCAACTCTATGGACTCACCACCACAATCCAAGAACAGTTGCCAATAACCCGGCCGGTGAAGTTTCCCTCAATCTTGGTATCACTGGTCCTCACTACACTATTGGAGCGGCCTGTGCGGCCGGAAATATGGGAATTATCCAGGCCATGCAAATGCTTCAACTCGGAGAAGTCGATGTGGCCCTCGCAGGTGGTGTAAGTGAATCATCAAATAGTTTTGGAAACCATGTTTCATTCATGGCCCAAGGAGCTCTTGCTTCAAACCCAGAAGATCAATCTCTGGCCTCAAAGCCACTTGATATGGGAAGAAATGGGATTGTGATCTCTGAGGGTGGATGTGTTTATACCCTAGAGAGACTAGAAGACGCTCTGGCAAGAGGAGCTAAGATCTATGCTGAAATTGTTGGACATCATATTAATAGTGATGCCACTGATTTTGTTCTTCCTAACCCTGAGAGACAAATGCAGTGTATGGAAGAGGCGATTAAGAAAGCAGGAATAACAAAACAAGATATCAATATCGTTAATCTTCACGCCACAGGAACAAAGATGGGTGACATTCAAGAAATGAGTGGAATCAAGAAATTCTTTGAAGACTGTCCAGAAGTTAATGTGAACTGTACAAAAGGACTTATTGGTCACGCAATGGGTGCAGCTGGAGCTCTCGAGCTTGCAGGAAACCTTCTAAGTTTTGAAGACGACCTTATCCATCCATGCCACAAGATTACAGAAATTGATCCTGAATGTGCCTTTGATGGGCTTGTTCTAGACGAACCAAAGAAATGCGAAGTTGATTATATATTAAATAACTCATTTGGAATGCTAGGTATTAACTCAGTCTTAATTCTAAAGAAATATAAATAAGGAGAATAGAATGACAGCTCAAGACGTTAGACAAATCGTAGTAGACATTATTGCAGACATCGCAGTTGATGATGATGTGACAACAATTGATGATGCAACACCACTAAGAGAACAACTAGACTTGGATTCAATGGACTTCCTAGACATCGTTATGGAACTTAAAAAGAGACATAAAGTAGAAGTTCCACAGGAAGACTACCCACAACTTGCAACAATGAATAGTTGTGTAGAATACCTTACACCAAAATTCTAATGCCAGCGTCAAAGTGCAAAACACTTTGACGTCGGAGCTTTAGCATCACGCGGGCGTCAGAAAAAACAGTAAAGCTGATTTTGACGACCCCGCTGTATGCGGAGACAATCTTCGCAACAAAGCTCCACAGAACGAGTAAAAAAATGACAAAGAAATACGACACAATAGTTATCGGTGCAGGAATGTCCGGACTAGCTGCTGCCATAAGACTAGCAATGTTTGGAAAGAAAGTTTGTATCCTAGAGAAACACTTTCTAACCGGAGGCCTCAACTCTTACTACAAGAGAGGAAAGAGGAAATTTGATGTTGGCCTACATGCTATGACAAACTTTGTTCCCAAGGGAACGAAGAGAAAGCCTCTCACGAAATTACTAAAACAATTAAGAATTCCATGGGATGCGCTAGAGTTGAGTGAGCAGAAGTCTTCTCTTATTCAATTCCCTAGCGAGAAACTTATGTTCACTAATGATTTTGAAGTCTTTAGGACCGAAATCGCACAGAAGTTTCCCCATGAAATAGATAACTTTAATAAGTTTGTTCAATATATCGAAGAATTTAACGAAGTTGCTCTCGATAATAAGACCTATATGGCCAAAGACGTGGCCAAGAAATTCATTAAAGACTCTCAACTTATAGAGATGATCTTTTGCCCCCTACTGATCTATGGATCAGCTTGGGAAAATGATATGGACTTCTCTCAATTCGTTATCATGTTTAAGAGTATCTATCTTGAAGGGTTTTGCCGACCAAATGGTGGTGTGAGAACAATTCTCAACCTTCTCATGGATAAGTATGAGGCCGTTGGTGGCGAGTTGATATTTAAGGCAGAGGTGGTGAAAGTCATCCACAGTGGAGATAAGGTAAAGGGTGTCGAACTAAAAGATGGTACCATCCTTGAATGTGACAAAGTCATCTCAAGTATGGGGCATCCTGAAACAATGGCCGTCACACAGGAAAGTCCAACAATTACTAATGAAAAATCACCTGCGGTTGGTCCCCTAAGTTTTTGTGAATCAATCGCCTGCCTTGATAAGAAGCCAACTGATTTTGGTTTCGATCATACGATTGTCTTCTATAACGAAAGTGATACTTATAACTACCGCAAACCAGAAACTCTCTTTGATCACACAAGTGCGGTGGCATGTTTTCCTAATAACTTTCAACACGATGATGACTTTGTTGAAGGTGAAGGTATTGCAAGAATTACTTACATGGCCAATTATAAACTTTGGAAAGAACTTGAGAGAAAAGTTTATCTTGAGCATAAGAATGACCTCTTTGAAAAATCAATTGAAACAATAAAAAGAATCGCCCCTGGTTTTGATGCCAACATTCTCTTTAAAGATGTCTTTACGCCAACAACTATAGAGCGATACACCGGACACTTTGAAGGAACAGTCTATGGCTCCACAGATAAGTTAAGAGATGGAAGAACTTCAATTGAAGGACTTTATCTCTGTGGAACAGATCAAGGTTTTCTAGGAATTGTAGGAGCTATGCTCTCAGGAATTTCGATGGCAAACCTCCATGGATTGATGGAATAAGGAATAAATGATGAAATTTAATAATGTCGTAATCGAAGACTACGGTCTCTATCTTCCAGAGGAAAAAATAAGCTCCCAAAAAATGGAAGAACTACTCGCCCCTATCTACAAGAGATTAAGACTTCCAGAGGGAAGACTTGAGTTAATGACGGGAATTAAAGAAAGAGGAGTTTGGCCAACAGGAACACTTCCAAGTGACCTATCTTCACAAGCGGCAAGGAACCTCTTTAACAAAGGAAGAGTAAAAGCTGAAGATATTGATATCCTCATTCACAGCTCAGTTTGCCGTAACTTTCTTGAGCCTTCGACAGCTTCCATTGTTCACGGAAACCTCAAACTAAAAGATGAATGCACAATCTTTGACCTCTCCAACGCCTGCTTAGGTATGGTAAATTCTTGGGTCGTAGCGGCCAATATGATTGAAACGGGACAAATTAAAAGGGCCCTTATTGTTTCAGGTGAAAATGGTGGCCCACTCTTAGAAGAAACAATCAAGCGACTTAATAGCGATGAGAGTATCACGAGAAAGTCCATCAAAAAATACTTTGCCAATTTAACAATTGGATCAGCGGCCGTGGCCTATGTCCTAACTCACAAAGATCTTTGCCCAGAAGGACCAAAGCTAATCTCAGGTGCAGTGATGACTGATTCAACGGCAAATGAATTGTGCCAAGGAGATGGAGACCCTAACTCTCTATTCATGGAGACGGACTCAGAAAAACTTCTTGAACATGGAAAAATCTTAGCTAAGAAAACATGGGATAAGGCCCGTGAATCTCTTGGTTGGAATGAAGAAGAAATTGATCTCGTTATTGGTCACCAAGTAGGAAAGGCCCATAAAGAAATCGTTCTCTCAAAACTCAACCTTCACAAGAGACCAACATATGACACATTTCCTTTCTTAGGAAATACAGGTTCAGCAGCCCTGCCTGTTACCCTGGCCCTTAAAAATGACAATGAGGGAATTAAAAAAGGCGACAAAGTTGTCTTAGTAGGAATTGGTAGTGGACTCTCCTCTATCGTTCTAGGAGTACAATGGTAATGAAGAATCAAAATTGGAAGAAATACTACCCATTTAAAGATAATTTCTTAAATATTAACGGACATCAACTTCACTATGTCGATGAAGGTCAAGGTCATCCGGTTATCATGTTACACGGAAACCCGACTTGGTCATTCTTCTATCGAAATGTGATTTTAGGGTTAAAAGAAAATTATCGTTGTATTGTCCCAGATCATATTGGATGTGGTCTTAGTGATAAACCTCAAGATTTTGAATACACACTGGAAAATCATATTGCGAACGTTATTAAATTAATTGAGCATCTGGAAATTGAGAACTTTAGCTTAGTGGTTCACGATTGGGGTGGGGCCATTGGAATGGGAGTGGCAACGGCAATGCCAGAGCGAGTTAAGAGCATGACTCTTATGAATACAGCGGCCTTTAAGTCACAAGACATTCCTTTTAGAATTGGCCTATGTAAACTTCCACTTATTGGTGCCCCAATGGTAAGGGCCTTTAATGCCTTTGCATGGCCTGCAACATTCATGGCCGTAGAAAAGAAACTAGATCAAGATATTAAAAGCGGATACCTCTATCCTTACAATAATTATAAGAATCGAATTGCTACAGCACAATTTGTTCAAGATATCCCACTTCACGAAGGCCATCGCTCTTGGTCTAAACTAGACTCTATTGAAAAGGGTCTAAAAGACGTGAAATGTCCTAAGCTCTTTATTTGGGGGGCCAAGGATTTCTGCTTCAACATGAATTTTCTTGCGAGATGGAAGGACTTTTATCCAGATGAAAAATATATCGTTTACAACGATGCTGGTCACTATGTTCTAGAAGATGAAAGAGAAAATTGTGTGAAAGAAATAGGAGACTTCTTTAATGAATATAGCCAATCGTATTGAGCAACAGGCGAAAATTCGTCCGACTCAGGACGCTGTTCGCTTTCCAATTAAAGATAGAAACTATACCTATCTCTATGAGAAGCTAAGCTTTGAAGACCTCAATAAATTGAGCATGCACTATGCTGTAAAATTAACTCAACAAGGTATAAAAGAAGGAGATAAGGTTCTTCTCTTTGTCAGACCTTCACTGGATTTCCCAGCACTAACATTTGCTCTTTTTAAAATGGGAGCAATCCCTATTCTCATTGACCCAGGAATGGGAAAGAAGAATCTTCTCAAGGCCATCGAAAGCGCTAAACCAGATGCCCTTATCGCAGAACCAGAAGTTCATTTTATAAGACTGATATATAGAAAGGCCTTTAAAAGTATTCGTGTCTTTATCACAACCGGCCCAAAACTTTGGCCAGGCCTTCACAGTGTGAAGAAAATGAAACAAAAGCCATGGTTAGAGTTTCAAACGAAAGAGAAGTCCCCTGATGACATGGCGGCAATCCTCTTTACTTCTGGTGGAACAGGTCGTCCAAAGGGTGTTGTTTACACCCATAAGATTTTCAATAAACAAACCGATGTCTTGCAAGAGATATTTGGCCTTACTGATCAGGATATTGATTTACCAGGATTTCCACTCTTCTCATTCTTTACAATGTCAATGGGTATGACGAGTTGTATCCCAGATATGAATCCTTCAAAACCGGCCACTTGTGATCCACAGGCCTTAGTCGCCAATATAAAGGACAATAAGGCAACATTTGTCGCTGGCTCTCCAGCGATTTGGGAAAGAGTTGCTGACTACTGCCTCAAGCAGAAGCTCACTCTCGACACCGTTAAGTATGTTGTCATGTTTGGTGCTCCCGTAAGAAACGAGCTTCATGAGAGTTTCGCAAAGATCTTACCTAATGGCTCTACCTATACTCCCTATGGTGCCACAGAATCTCTTCCTGTAGCGAATATCTCTGGAAGAGAAATACTTGCTGGTGATGACTCTCTGGCAAATAACTCTCGAAAAGGTATGGGGACATGCATAGGCCTGGCCACCCCAGGGCTTGAGGTGAAAATTATTAAGGCCCATGACAATATTATAGAAACAATTGACCAGGCCACAATTCTAGCTGCTAACGAAGTCGGAGAAATCATTGTAAAAGGTGATGTTGTGACTCCTCGCTACTTGGATCTACCAGATAAAACAGCTGAAGCGAAGATCAAAGATGGTGAGGGATTTTGGCATAGGATGGGCGATCTTGGAAGATTAGATGAACAAGGAAGACTTTGGTTCTACGGAAGAAAAGTACATCGTATTGAACTAGAGCAAGAAACTAAATACTCTGTTGCCTGTGAAGCAATCTACAATAATCACCAACAAGTTCGTCGATCGGCACTGGTAAAACTTGAGAAGAATCATAAAACTCAAGCGGCCATTGTTATCGAGACCAAATCAGCCTCCCTATCAAAAGAGGCCCAAAGAAAGAAAATCATTCAAGAGCTCAAGGAACTAGGTTCCCTCTATCCGCATACTAAGAATATAGAGGACTTCTTCTTTAGTGATGCTTTTCCGGTTGATATTAGACACAATATAAAAATTGATAGGAAGAAGCTCTCAGAGATGGCCTCTCGTGGAGATTTGAGATGAAAATTCTAGTCACAGGAGCGAGTGGCTTTCTAGGGTATCATATTGCCGAAATGCTTGTAGAAGAGGGTCACGAAGTCTTTAACTTCTCTCGTAATCACAGTGAAGAGCTAGATAAAATCCAAGTCAAAACAAGACGCGGAAACTTGGCCAATGAAAGGGAAATAAGAGAGGCGCTCAAAGATATTGAGGCCGTTTTCCATGTTGCCAGTAAAGTTGGAATGTGGGGTAAGTGGGAAGATTTTTACCAGATCAATACCATCGGTACCCAAAACTTAGTTGATATTTGTCAGGAAGTGGGAATTGAGAAATTTGTCTACACGAGTACTCCAAGTGTTGTCTTTGGCAGAGATTCTATTGAGAATGGAAATGAAGATATTCCCTACCCTAAAGAATTTCTAAGTCTCTATGCCAAGTCAAAGGCCTTGGCCGAAGAGTATGTCTTAAAGAGTAATAGTGATAAATTCTCTGTGACGGCCATTCGTCCTCACTTAATTTATGGAGAGAGGGATAAAAATATAATTCCAAGACTTGTTGAAGCACAATCTTCAGGAAGACTTAAGAGTGTTGGAGACAGAAAAAATCTTGTCGATATTATCTATGTAGAAAATGCTGCCAAGGCCCATATCGATGCTTTTAAAGAGCTATGCACATCAAAGAAGAATGCAGGTCAGGCCTACTTTATTGGTCAAGAAAAGCCCGTCAATCTTTGGCAATTCATTGATCAACTCTTGGCATGTAAAGGCCTTGGCCCAGTAAAGAAATCAATTTCTCTATCAAAGGCATACAAAATTGGTGCCGTTATTGAATTTTTTCTAAAGTCGTTTAGAATATTTAATATACATCCGCCAATGACAAGATTTGTGGCCCTCCAATTTGGAACGTCCCACTACTTTAGTCATGAAAAGGCAGAAAGAGACTTTGGATACTCTCCAAAGATAACAATCGAAGAATCATTAAAAAGATTGAGGTAGTTTTGAGCAAGACAGTTCTTATCGTTGATGACGAAAAAGAAATTCTAGATGTACTGACAATGATTTTTGAATCATTAGATTACAAATGTCTCACAGCTGAAAATGGAGAAGAAGCCCTAAAGAAGATCAAGGTTAAAGATATTGATCTTCTCATTCTTGATAATATGATGCCACAAATGAGTGGAGAAGAAGTTCTTGAAACCATCCATCGTGAGAAACTAAAGAACTTTAAGATCATCTTCTCATCAGGACAAACCATGAGCCTTCTTCAACTTGTGAATGAGAAAGAATACTTTGTTAATATTGACTATCTTCTTAACAAACCATTTAATATCGATAAAATAAAAGAAGCATTAGAAGAAATAGATTAAAGAAGGCACCCAGTGGGTGCCTTTTTATTTTAAACTAGCTGGGCTACGAAGATTATTCTCAACTTGGAATTGCGTTAAAATATTTTGCTTATCA
>NZ_AUNJ01000086.1 GCF_000447775.1 Bacteriovorax sp. DB6_IX | reverse complement strand
AGCATATAAACAAAGAGCAACCTTCCAAATTGATAACTCTCCTCGATCTTGGAGCAGGAAATTGTCGATTTGCGATTATCGCTCACCTCTTCTTTCCCAATATTAGAATTCTTAGTGTTGAAGCTGTTGGAGAGAGAATGACTAGAGCAGTAGAAATTTGCCAAAACTCTCATCATATCTTCTATGATCATTATTTTGAAGAGATTGCTGAAGAGTTGGATTTCGATTACCTCTTTCTCTATTTTCCCAATGGAAAAGTATTTGAAGGTATACTTGAAACCCTAAAGAAATATACCTTCTAATTTTTCTATCCTATGTATTGAATCACATGGAGAGATGATCAATAGGCTGAGCTTTGAGAGATCATGGTTAGAGACCAAGCAGAGTATAAAACTATTGGCCCCTCGCCATAACCCTCACCTCTTTGAGTTTACCAAAATTAAATCTACAAAAACTCCATTAGAAATGAAGCTCCAAACCATCACGAATCATTCGGGAGAATTCCTTATGACTGATCAATCTGGTAAGTGGTTCGCAAGTTCACAGGGGCTAGAATTTTTCTTTGATAAGAAAGACTGTTTCCTACTACAGTTCCAAAACCCTCCGCGAACACTTGAAGTCTCTCAAGAGACAATGGACTTAATTCATCCCTATCAAGGAGATCTATCACAAGAGATAAGAGAACTTCTTGTCTTGAGAGATCAAGGACAAGTAAGAAAGGTTTATCTTGAAGATATTGTTGAGCTACCTAGTGGTAAGAGAATAAAAAAAGACCAGCTATAAAGCTGGCCTCTTTCTTATTTAATAAAAAACTAATTAGACATTTAGTCCACGCTTATCAGTGGCAACAAGGGCCGCTTCTTTAAAAGCTTCTGAATAAGTTGGGTGTGGGTGGCAAATACGTCCAATATCTTCTGCTGAAGCTCTAAACTCCATTGCAGTCACTGCTTCTGCAATAAGGTCCGCAGCTCTTGGCCCAACCATGTGAACACCAAGAATTTCATCAGTATCTTTATGGGCAAGAACTTTAACAAAGCCATCTGCTTCAGCAGATGCCATCGCTCTTCCTGAGGCCTTAAATGGAAACTTCCCAGACTTATAAGGAATCTTAGCTTCCTTAAGTTGTTGCTCTGTTTGTCCAACAGAAGAAACTTCTGGCCAAGTATAAACGACACCTGGAATGAGATTGTAATTAATATGTGGGATTTGACCTGCTAGCTGTTCTGCAACGAAAACACCTTCTTCCTCAGCTTTATGAGCAAGCATCGCTCCCTTTACAACATCACCAATAGCGAAGATATGTGGCACAGATGTTTGAAGATGGTCATTTGTCTCAACACGTCCTCTCTCATCTAATTTAACACCAGCATTTTCTAGCCCAAGCCCCTCTGTATAAGGCTTTCTTCCAACTGCAACAAGACAGTAATCACCTTCAAGAACAACTTCTGATCCATCTTTATTATTAGTCGCAACAACAGTGACCTTCTTTCCTTTTGCCTTAGCAGAAGTCACGGCGTGTCCAGTATAGAGTTCCATTCCCTTCTTCTTACAAATCTTTGTCATTTCCTTTGAACAATCCTTATCCATTGTCGCAAGGATAGAATCAGCAAATTCAACGACAGAGACTTTAGCACCTAGTCTGTGGAAAACAGAACCAAGTTCTAATCCAATAACTCCACCACCAATAACAATCATGTGCTTTGGACACTCTTCAAGTTTAAGAGCTTCAGTTGAAGTAATAACTCTCTTCTTATCAAGCTCCATTCCTGGGAATGCAGCTGGTTTAGAACCTGTTGCAATAACAATCTTCTTCGCCTTGAGAGTTTCTTCTTTTCCCTCAGCTGTAGTTGGTGCAACTTTTATAGTATTAGCATCTAGAAAAGATCCCATACCATGGAAGACATCAATCTTATTCTTACTCATAAGGTAGCTCACACCACCACAGATACTTTCAACAACACCAGCAACACGTTTAGACATTTTGGCAACATCAACCTTTACTTTACCAGTTGAGATTCCGTGATCTTCTGCGTGATTAACTGTTTCATAATATCTTTCTGATGAATCAAGCCATGCCTTTGATGGAATACATCCGACATTTAAACAAGTTCCACCAAGAGTATTGTACTTTTCTACGATAGCTGTTTTCATTCCAAGTTGAGCACATCTAATAGCACAGACATATCCACCTGGACCTGAACCAATTACTACAACGTCATATTCATTACTCATAGTTTTTCCTTTTTTATCACTAAGACTATACGTCTAGTAACATACGCTCTGGGTTTTCAATTAGCTCTTTAACAGTTTTCAAGAAAGTCACAGATTCTTTTCCATCTACGATTCTGTGATCATAAGAAAGTGCTAAATACATCACTGGATGAATAACAACTTCTCCATTGACTGCGACTGGTCTCTCAACAATATTGTGCATTCCAAGAATCGCTGATTGAGGAATGTTAATAATTGGCGTTGAAAGCATTGAACCGAAAACACCACCATTTGTAATTGTGAATGTTCCCCCTGTCATCTCATCAACAGTAAGTTTTCCATCTCTTCCCTTTAGAGCAAGACGCTTAATTTCTTTTTCAATTTGAGCAAGATTCAGTGACTCTGCATTTTTTACAACTGGAACAACCAGTCCTTTAGGAGTTGATACGGCAATCCCAACATCTGCATAGTCGTGGTAGATAATATTATCACCATCGATTTGAGCATTAACACCTGGAACTTCTTTAAGGGCCATCGTTACGGCCTTAGTAAAGAATGACATGAACCCTAGCCCAATATCGTGCTTCTCTTTAAATGCATCTTTATACTTCTTACGCATCTCCATTACATTATGCATATCTACTTCGTTAAAAGTTGTCAGCATTGCTGTTGAGTTCTTAGCTTCAGTAAGTCTCTTAGCAATTGTCTTTCTAAGACGAGACATCTTCTCCACTCTCTTCTCTCTTGAAACACCCGAAGTAGGAACTTGCGCAGCAATTTCTTGAGAAGGTGCCGCGGCCGGCTTATCCGCCGAAGCTTTAGCAGGGGCAGAAGCGTTCATTGCATCTGCTTTTGTGATTCTTCCATCTTTTCCTGTTCCAGAAACTGAATTCGCATCAATTCCCTTCTCTGCTAAGATTTTCCCAGCAGCAGGAGATGGGTAATTCTTATCTCCCGAAGACTGAACAGCAGTTGCAGGAGCCGCCGACGCTTGTGGCGCAGGGGCACTCTCTGTACTAGCACCAGCAGGAGCTGAAGCAGAAGTATCAAGTTCTGCAACAACAGCACCAATTTCAAGATCATCTCCTTCTTGAGCGATAATCTTGATCACACCACTTTGCTCAGCAGGAAGTGGAAGTGTGGCCTTATCAGATTCAACTTCAACTAGCTCATCACCCTCTTCAACATAGTCACCGTCTGAAACGATCCATGCTCCAAGAGTTACTTCGTTAATTGACTCACCAATTGGTGGGATTACGATTTTTACAATAGACATATATACCTTCTTTTCTTTACTAGTCGTTAAATGCTTTAGTTACAATTTCGTCTTGTTCTCTTAAGTGCACCGACGCATATCCAGTGGCCGGAGACGCCGAAGACTTTCTAGAAACACATTCAATATCTTTATCAAATGTATCTCGCCATCTTAGTAGATAAGTCCAAGCTCCCATATTGTATGGTTCTTCTTGTACCCATCTAATTTTGGCACCCTTGTACTTCTTCTTAATCGCTTCGATTTGATCAACAGGAAGTGGATAAAGTTGCTCAAGCCTAACAATTGCGTGAGTCTTTATATTATTTTCTTGCTGATGCTTAAGAAGATCGTAATAAACTTTCCCTGTACATAGGATAACAGTCTTTACATCCTTGGCCTTAACCCAGTTATCATCAATAACTTCTTGGAAAGAACCTGAAGTAAACTCTTCAACCGCTGAAACACACTGAGGGTGTCTAAGTAGAGATTTTGGAGTGAAGACAACAAGTGGTTTTCTAAATTCCCAAGCTAATTGACGTCTAAGAAGGTGGAACATATTCGCTGGTGTTGTGACATCACAAACAACCATATTGTATTCAGCACAAAGCTGAAGGTATCTTTCTGGGCGACAAGAAGAGTGTTCAGGTCCCGCTCCTTCATAACCATGAGGGAGTAGCATAACAAGGTCACTCATTCTTCTCCACTTACTCTCTGCAGCTGAAATGAACTGGTCAATAACAATTTGGGCACCGTTTGAGAAATCCCCAAATTGTGCTTCCCAAATATTTAGTGAAAGTGGAGACGCTTGCGAGTAACCATATTCAAATGCCAGTACAGCATATTCAGACAGAAGTGAGTTATAGATATAAATACGACCCTGATCTTCATCTTTATCAGTAATATTATCAAGACCGCAGTAAGGAGTATTTGTTAATTCATCAAATACCTTGGCGTGTCTATGAGAGAATGTTCCCCTGATAACATCTTGACCAGTAAATCGAATATTCTTCCCTTCTGTTAGAAGTGATCCATAGGCGAACATTTCGGCCATGGCCCAATCAATTTGATCAGTATCAAATCTCTTCTTTCTATCATCGAGAAGTTTTTGAGCTTTTCTCAATGTCTTAAACCCTTCAGGAGTCGAAGTCATTGCATTATTAATGGCCTCAAGAGTTTTCTTCTCAACAGCCGTTACTGGAGACTTTAAGAAGTCTTCTGGCTTCGACCATCTTAGATTAAGCCACTCTTTATGTGGTCCCTTAACTCTCTTTGGAAGTTCACTTTGCTTAACATTATTGAAACGATCAGATAGAAGTTGCTTAAATTCATTCTGCATTTCTTTTGCAATATTCTTATCAACAGTTCCACTTGCTTCTAACTCTTGGAGATAAAGCTCTCTTGGGTTCTTCTGTTTTGCAATGAGTCCGTAAAGGTGTGGCTGAGTATACTTAGGCTCATCACCTTCATTATGACCATGCTTTCTATAACAAACCATATCGACGAAAACATCTTTCTTAAACTTCTGTCTAAATTTCATCGCTAATTCACAAGCAAAGACGACGTCTTCTGGGTGATCCCCATTTACGTGAATAATTGGAATATCAAGCATCTTAGCTACTGAAGTACAGTAGTGTGAAGATCTCGCATCTGTGAAGTCTGTAGTGAATCCAATTTGGTTGTTAATTACGAAGTGAATCGCGCCACCTGTTCTATACCCTTCAAGTTCAGACATCTGAACCATCTCGTAAACAATCCCCTGTCCTGCAACAGCGGCATCACCATGAAGAATGATTGGAACAATCTTAGACTCATCACCTTCGTAATGAAGATCGAGTTGAGCTCTGGCATAACCTGAGGCCACTGGCCCAACAGTTTCAAGGTGAGATGGGTTTGGAAGAAGTTTTAAATAAACATCTTTTCCAGAAGCCGTCTCTTGTGCTGATGTATAACCCATATGGTATTTAACATCACCATCACCTTCATTCTCTTGTTGCTCGAGAGAATTTCCTTCGAACTCAGAGAAGATATATTCATAAGTTTTTCCAAGCGTGTTTGCGAGAACGTTTAGACGACCTCTGTGGGCCATACCAATAACAAATTCCTTAGCTCCTTGTTCGGCACCTTCGTTAATAAGGGCATCCAGTGCTGGAATTGTTGATTCCCCACCTTCTAGTGAGAAACGTTTCTGCCCTGTATACTTAGTTTGAAGAAAGCTCTCAAATACATTGGCCTCATTGAGCTTGTGGAGAATTCTCTTTTTCTTATCTACAGAGTAGTTCTTATTTAAGTAAGTCGATTCAAATTCTTTACGAACCCATCGTCTCATATCAGTGTCATTTGAATGCATATACTCAATACCGATCTTAGAGCAGTAGAGCTTTTGCATGTGCTCAAAAATAGTTTTGAGCTTGGCCGGACCAAGACCAACGAACTCTCCACACTGAAAGACTGTCTCTAAATCAGCATCAGAAAGATCATAATCCTGAAGAGAGATTCGTGCGTGACGATCTCTTCTTGGTCTAATTGGGTTTGTGTCAGAAAGCAGGTGCCCTCTTGCCCTAAAAGACTGGATAAGTCTAAATACGTTAAATTCTTTTTTGAGTGCATCTTCCGAAACATCACCGCCACCAACAGCGCCTTTGCCAGCACCAAACTCAAATCCTAGGAAGAAGTTTTTCCAACTTTCTTCTGCTGAATTAGGATCAGTTTTGTACTGCTCATAGAGCGAATCAATGTAGCTGATGTCAGAACTTGCAAGGTGTGAAAAATCTAGTGTTTTCATTGTGCAAAATCCAATTGTTGTGCGTAAATACGCGATTGGTAAAAATGTTAGGGCCAAATGACCCCGTGTAAGTCCTTTATATTATAAATGGTATCAGTTCGTGAAGTATCTTTTTAGGGGGTAATTTATTGCTGGAACGCGGCAAAGCCCTACTGTAAGGCTTCTCTATTTAAATTATTGAGAAATAAAAAAGGCCGCTGTATTAGCGGCCTTGCGATATTTGAGTAAAAAACTTAACAACTTTTTGAGTCACAGCTCGATTGTCCCTCTAGGTCGAGACATTCTTCAGCTAATTCAGGATTCTCCTTACACTCATCTTTCTTCTCACAGAACATACAATCCTCACCAATAACCTTATTCAGACCACCACAAGAACCCTTAAGCTCACGGTTAGAAAGGATGACACCAACGGCCATACCGGTAATTGAGATAGCTAGTACTGCAAGTGTAACAAGAAACATTTCCATAAGAACTCCAATCCTATTTTACAACACTCTCGAAACCAGGAGTAAACTTCTGATCAAAGAGCTTTTGCCCTGTCGGATCTTTGAATACAAAGTAAGCCTTGATACCATTTTTAGTGGCAAATTCATACCCTTTTTTGTCGCCCATTGCCATAAGGGCCGTGGCCTTGGCATCAGCATCCATGCAGTTATCTGAAATCACGCTCACAGATAAGAGAGTGTGATCAACTGGCTTTCCTGTCTGGTAATTTATTGTGTGTGAATAAGATTTATCGCCATACTTAAAGTAGTTTCTATAGCTACCTGATGTTGCCAGAGCGAAGCCCTCAACTTGAACAACTTTTAAGACTCCCATTTTGGCCGGATCTGGACTTGGTATTTCAACACCAATTTTCCATGGTCGCTTGGCAGACTTGCCCTCTGCTCTTACCTCTCCTCCAATTTCAACCATTGTATTACGAAGTCCATTCTCTCTTAAGAGTTTAGTTATCTGATCCACTCCATATCCTTTAGCAGAAGCGGAGAGATCGATATAAACTTTATCGAGTGATTTTGTGACAACGCTCTTTTCAAGAGTTACTTTTTCATAACCTACAAATTGACGTGTTTCAGTGATTTTCTCATCACTAGGAACGATACGCTCCCCCTTTGGTCCAAATCCCCAAAGATTTACCAGAGGGCCGATTGTCGGATCGAAAACACCTTCTGTCTTAACAGCAAGATCTAGAGCATGGGATAAGACAGTGTTGAAGTCTTGAGAGATTTTTATCTTTTCATTGGCCTTGCTCTGATTAACTTTTGATATCTCTGATTCAGGAATATAAGTGCTCATACTCATATTCACTTCTTTAAGACGTTGGTCAACCTTGAGCTGAAGTCCCTTAGCATCGTATTCAGCAGGAGCTACAAACTTAATATTATAAGTCGTTCCCATTGTTCGACCTTTAATATGGTGAACCTTAATGCCAACTTCACCTTGACAGGCAACAAGGAGAAAGAGGATCGCGAGAGAAAAAAATCGCATGCTACCTACTTAGTTAAAAGATTGTTCTTCGAGAATTTCTCTCTCAGTATCAAGATCTCTTTTTTCGGCCTTTTCCTCAGAGAATTTCTCTCCGTATCTCGCCTTGAGCTTTGTAATATTTCTTTCCATCACTTCTTCAAACTCAAATCCAAGTTCATCTGCAACAATGGCCATGTACCAGAAAAGATCACCCATTTCTTCAGCAAGGTTGACCTTATCAAGTTCTTTTCCATAGAAAATATGTTTTTTAAGAGCATCAAGAAATTCACCGGCCTCAGTAGAGAGTCCAATCCCTGCGTGGAGAAGTCTCTTTAATCCATCATCGTTGAGCCTCTCATTCATGGCCTCAAAATTTCTCGACTCAGTTCTCACTGCATCCTTAATATACCGCTTAGAATTCATCATTACCTCCAAATTTTTCGAATCATACACAACTTTGCAAGGTACCAGTATCTTTTTCTTATGAGATCTGCGTTAAGTACTTAGAAAAGTTTTTGAATTTCTTGAATGATAATGGACTCACTATCCTCAGCAATGACTGTTTTTTGAATACGACGAGCACGATTTTCATATTCAGTATCTTCTAAGATTGTCTCAAGATAAGATTGAAGAGATTTCTGATTGAGCCTCTTAAGTGGTAGTCCTAATCCAATCCCTAATCTTTCAATTCTATAGGCATTATCAAATTGGTCAGTACAGCCAGGAAGAATCAATTGCGGAGTGCCTGATCTCAAACAAGGAGAAACTGTCCCGATACCACCTTGATGAACAATCAATCTCATTCTCTCCATATATTCTGTATAAGGCAGATAATCACAGAGGAAAATTCTTTCATTAAGACCTTCAGAATATTTCTTTTGCATCTGAGAATTCATTGTAATCACAATTGGTAAATCGAACTTCTCAACAAGCTCTTTTGAAACATTCAAAATCATCTCATAATGTTGTTCAAAAGAGATGAGAGCTGTTGAACCAAAGGTAAAAAGAATGGGTTTCTTTTGATTTTGATCTAAAAAGCGATTCAATTTCGTAAGGTCTCGCGATGATGGAGCACTGTAAAAGAGGAATCCACTCTGCACCGTATGCTCTGGCCAATCCCTTTGACTCCCCCCTAAAGTTTTTGAGTAAATTGCCAAATTAAGGTCTTGCGAAAAGGGTGCTTGCCTTAAAAGATTACCGGCCGATGAAAGCTTTAAGTCGCGATACATTTGATGAACATCTCTTCCCCAAAAATCGACTAGTTTAAATATCGTTTTATAAATAATCTTAAAAATTAGCTCTCTACCCCATTTCATATGATTGAGAAAGTTAATTGGATAAAGAGAAGGAGGGTCATAAATAGAAAAGAAGCAAGTTGGACTAAGGTTAATAGAAGCCCACTTCTTATGATTCTTTAAACAGGAAATCTTCGCTGCATATGAGAAGACATTCCCACAAATCAAGTCATAGTCTTTTACTAATTGATCAAAGTCCTCGACAGAACGTCTTAGGTTTTCCCCATTTAAGATACGTCGATAGAAAAAAGGTAGAGTTTTAAGAGGATGTAAAATGGCCTCACATAATTCTTTTGAATTAGGGTTATAGTGAGGGGCAACGCTCTTATAAGTCAGCCCTTCTGCTTCAATATTTGAGCGATAATCCTCACAGGCCGCAATATGGACCACAAAGTCATGCTTTTCCAGTACTTTGGCCAAAGCAATAAGAGGGTTTAAATCCCCGAGGGTTCCAATTGTAGTGAGTAGCACTTTTTTCTTCTTCATCTTACTCTAGATATTTTATATTGAAATCGATTAAAATATAACAATGAACAATTTGCTCAAGCCTCAATTTGCCAATGATAATAGAAAATCGAGTTTTAAGAAGATCTTGAGCTTTGTGAAGCTTGATCATATTCCCGGCCCAAGAGGTTTTCGCTATATTCAATCGGTCAGAGAGTTTCAAAAGAATATTCTCAACGCTTTCACCCAAACCTACTTGGACTATGGCCATATTGCGAGTTTTCCCTGGCCAATGAATTCCATCATTATTTATTCACCGGAGTATATCAAAAAAGTTCTCGTAGATGATAATCGTAACTATATCAAAGGTGAGCAGATAGAAGAGATTAAGGCGGTGGTTGGAAATGGTTTGGCCACAAATAATGACCACCAATCTTGGCTTAAGGCAAGGGCCGCTATTTCAAAGCAATTTAATAAGAATGCCGTGAACTCATTTACCGAAGAGATTAGCTCAATTGCCGATAATTTCTTTGGTGAAGCTAAGAATAGTGATCTTGATATTTGTGAGCAAATGAAACTTCTCACTTTCAAAATCGCATGTCAGGTTTTCCTAGGAGGAGATCTTTCGCATAAAGACGCAATGAAAGTTAATGATGCTGTGGAGTTTACATCAATTGTAACCTACGAGCGCATCTTTAAATTCTTTCCACTTCCCTATTGGGTTCCGACTCCGACACACTTGGAGTTCTCGCAACACTATAAGAATCTCATTCATGTGGTGAATAAATTGATCTCACGAAGTTCAGCAAAGGATTCGAGTATCCTCTCCAAACTTCTCTTTGCAAAAGATGACAATGGTCAAAAGGCATTCACAGAGAAAGAAGCTAGAGATGAAATTCTCACGATTATGCTCGCTTCTCATGAAACCTCTGCCCACACTTTAACTTGGTTCTTTGGCCTGATTGCAAAACATCAAGATATTCAAGAAAGAATTTATCAAGAAGTTTTAAATCAAGATCAGGAACTCAATGACCAGAACTATCCAGAGCTATTCAATGCTCTCTATGAAACGATGAGGCTCTATCCTGCTTTTCCTGTTCTATCAAGAAAGGCCAAGAAGAAATCAGTTTTAGGAGATTATCATATTCCCAAGAATACAAATGTCGTCATTCCAATCTATGTTCTTCAACGTGCCCAAGAATTCTGGGAGCGACCTTTAGAGTTCGAGCCACAGAGATTTCAAGATCGTGAGCTTCTCAAGTCTTACAAATATCTTCCCTATTCGAGGGGACCAAGACGCTGTGTTGGTGAACTTTTTGCAATGACTGAAATGGCCATCATTATCAAAAGCCTGATTTTAAAATTTCATTTCAATTTACTTGATAAGGATCTACCTCAAGATGAGGCCTTTGTTAGCCTAAAGCCTAAGGATGGACTTCCAGTAAAGCTCTTGCTTAGATGATTGCTCGACCTCTGAAGAAGTTTCAGCTTGAGATTCATTAATAAGACGTTCTTCACTTCGCTTTGTTTTCAACTCTCGAGGGTCAAAGAGATTTTGATTTAAGTGATGATTCTTATGATAGTATCCGCCACAAGTGATAAAGTTTGCAACTTTATAGTAGATATTATGATCAAAATTAAGAATCTCGACATCACCGTTTGGTAACTCTTTATGACAAATATAATTAATATGGGCCAAGATAGAAATATTACTCACTAGCGATACCATATAGAAGATCACAAAATACTTTCCTCCAAGAACTGAGTAGAAGAAGAATAATCGCGCAACCACAGAGAGATGAAAGAAAAAGTAGTGCCCAAATTTTATCATCTTGAAGTGACGGTGCTCACCATGCTTCAACTCCATATATTTTGAGCCAGTACGAATCATATATCTCATCGGAGCCGTTAAGAACTTAAAAAAGCTCATCCCTTTTGGATTGACCGGATCAAGTTCTTGATCAGAATATTTATGATGGAGAATGTGAATAAGAATAAAATTCTTAAATCCATACATCACCCATAGACCGCAGAATTCTCCGACCACTCTATTGATATATTTATTCTTAATATTGTTATGGGCCGTATTATGAATAAATGAAGAAACCAACCATCCCATGATGATTGCCAAAATCACAACGACAAAATCTGTATAGTGATAATTCCATTCATGTCTTTGAATATTAAAAAAGCCCAATACTGCAAGAGTTCCCCACAGAAGACAGTCATAGAAATACTGTCCTACTAAGTAATAAGGACGCTCACTAATTCTTTTGAATATGGTGGCCGGAGCTAAAATATTGAACATAGGCCACTATAGCATTTTTTAATTTAGGGTATGAGTTTAAACTGCTGACAATAAAAATTATACATAGGTGTGTACAAAATGCTTACACACATAAGTATCAGTTTTTACTAGCCATTTATAAAGATTTTCTCTCTGATCTTCCAAAAGCGCTTCACATGTCTGGCAATCACAAATTGAGGGATTCGAAATAAATCGGACTGATTAATCACACTCTCAGGAGAATCAAGACGAAGCCTCTTTTCTAAGACACCAGGATTTTTCAAATGCTTCTTCACAAAGTTATGAAAGAAAGCACCATTAGAACTATAGTCTCCCATATAATAGAACTCACTGAGATATTCACCATCCAAATCATAATAACGAACTTCTAAACGTGATCGACCTTTCTTATCTGGTGAATCAAAGAAGTACATTGAATCTGGGCGCATAATGTGAGCATCTTTTAGCTGCATGGCCTCCTTCAATTTCTTGTCAGGATCAGAAAGAATATTTTGGCACTGAAAACATTCTCTCGCGGCCACATCATTTTCGGCCCCACACTTATCACATTCTTTAAAGCGAAAACGATACGAACATCGCTCAATCTCTCCCGTCACCTCATTTTCATGGGCCCCTTGGCACTTTCTACCAAAGTGTTCGATGATATTACCAAAGTCATCTTTCTTACCCCAAAAGATATTCTCTGTACCACATTCCGGGCAAAGAACCTCTACAGCTTCAGTATCTGGCGCAGGTTTTTGATCCCCGACTTCAGGAGAAAAGATATCATGATCCTGTCCTGTGTAATCGAGAATAAGACAATCTTTTTTACCATCACTTAAACGCAGGCCACGACCAACAATCTGCTGATAAAGACTCACTGATTCAGTCGGTCTCAAAACAGCAATCAAGTCCACATGGGGAGCATCAAAGCCGGTCGTAAGAACTGAGACATTCACAAGATACTTGAACTCTCTGGCCTTAAAGCGCAAAATAATTTCGTCCCTTTCACTCTGAGGTGTCTCACCTGTGACAAGGACACTTGAATCATGTGGAAGAATCTCTAAAATCTCCTTCGCATGCCTAACTGTTGAAGCAAAGATCATCACGCCGGCCCTTGCCTTGGACTCTTCAAGAATATGATTAATAATCCCTGGAGTAACACGAGATTGATCATAGAGAATCGCCTCAATCTCCTTTAAGGTATGTCCCCTATCATCTAAGATAGAGAAGTCATAACAGGCAACGGGGGCATCTATTTTGATAGGAGGAGTAAGATACTTATGTTTTATCATATAAGAAAGAGGTAGCTCATAAATACACTTTTTAAAGAAGCGCTCCTCATCAGTTTTCATAAGGCCCTTATGGTGGAAATTATATATCCAACCGAGACCAAGACGATATGGGGTTGCCGTTAGTCCTAGAATGCAAAGTCTTTGAGAATTTTTCTGTAGTTTTGAAATAACACTCTGGTATTGAGTTTGCCCATCAGTTGAGACCCTGTGGCACTCATCAATGATGACCAGAGAGAAGTCTTTAAAGAAATCATCATCGGCCCTGGCCACAGATTGAATACTACCAAAGATAACTTTATCAGTGGCTTCTTTTCGATTTAATCCAGCTGAATATATGCCGGCAACTAAGCCATAACTTTCATATTTACTGTGGTTCTGTTCAACAAGCTCTTTGACATGGGCAAGGACGAGGACACGTCCTCTGGCGATTTTTGCAAGTTCTGCAATAACAAGAGACTTCCCTGCTCCTGTTGGTAGAACAACAACAGCAGGGTCTATAGTTTTTCTGAAATGTTCGATAGTTTTATCAACAGCTTCTTGTTGATAAGGTCGAAGTTTATACATAGGGCTATCATAGCCCGAGTCATGACATTCGTGAAGGGTCTAAACGGACTTCTACATCTTAAGTCTAATATCTGTCAGCTCTTCAAGAGATTGCTTAACTTCATCTCCAGTACTGTTATGACAAGGAATACCTATGTAATGACTTAGAGGGTTTCCATGAGGACCTACAAACTTCTCACTTGAAATACTTAGGAAACAATAGAAAGCTCTAACCTTCAAAAGTAAACTACTTTAACCTTGGAAGATCAAAAGTTCCATCTTCATAAACTTGAATATCATATGAAATAGTATCATCAGCACAATTTGTAAGTTGAAGACCATTATCATATCCAAAGAGGCTATCCGTTTTATGACCAGAACATGCTACAACATATTCCACTCTAAGATCTTCAAGCTTAATACCTTTATCACTTTGTATTTCGGTAATCTGCCCCGTCAGCTCCGGAAAGAATGCTCTTTCTAAGAGGGCATGAGAGTTCAAGCTAAGTAATGATAATCCAATAAGAAATGCCTTTTTCATAGGTAATGTCTCCTCAATAATTTGAGTTATTTTACGTGAAATAGCGCTTTTTTTGGGACACGAAGTAGTATTTATAGAGGGTGTTCAAAGTTTAGACACCAAGAGAAAGAATAAAAAAAGGCCCTCCAAGAAGAGGGCCAATTATAATCACTATATGAAATAGATCTTTCTTATTGCTTAACCACCAAAGTCATCAAGCATGATATCTTCTCTCTCTACACCTAGAGAAACGAGCATATCAATAACACACTTGTTCATGATTGGAGGTCCACATAGGTAGTACTCACAATCTTCTGGTGCTGGGTGATCCTTCAGGTACTCATCATGAAGAACATTATGGATGAACCCTGTGTAACCATCCCAGTCATCTTCAGGTAGAGCATCAGAAAGAGCACAATACCATTTGAAGTTATCATTTTCAGCTTGTAGGCCATCAAAATCTTCAACATAGAACATTTCTCTCTTAGAACGAGCACCGTACCAGAAAGTCATTTTTCTATTAGTCTTAATTCTCTTAAGTTGATCAAAGATATGTGATCTCATTGGCGCCATACCTGCACCACCACCAACAAATACCATCTCTTTATCAGTCTCTCTAGCGAAGAACTCACCAAATGGACCAGAAATAGTTACTTTATCACCTGGCTTACATCCAAAGATATATGATGACATTTTCCCTGGAGGAGTTCCTTTTGGAGCTCTTGGAGGAGGAGAAGCAATACGCACGTTTAGCATAATGATTCCCTCTTCTTCAGGGTAGTTGGCCATAGAGTAAGCTCTAATTGTTTCCTCATTAACAGTTGAGACATTATCCCAAACATTAAATTTGTCCCAATCTTCTCTATACTCTTCACCGATATCAAAGTCTCTATAATCGATTGAAAGGCCAGCAGGTCTTTCAATTTGAATATAACCACCAGCTCTAAATGGAACTGACTCACCTTCAGGAAGTCCTAGCTTGAACTCCTTAATGAAAGTTGCCACGTTATCATTAGAGATAACAGTACATTCCCATTTCTTAACACCAAATACTTCTTCTTCAACTTCAACTTTCATGTCAGTCTTAATAGAAACCTGACAAGCGAGTCTTTCCCCCTCACGGGCTTCTTTCTTAGAAATATGTGACATCTCAGTTTCGAGGATCTCCCCTCCACCTTCTAGAACTTTTACATTACATTGACCACATGTTCCCCCACCACCACAGGCAGATGATACGAAGAGCTTCTGGTCTGCAAGTGCATTAAGAAGCTTTCCACCAGCTGGGATCTCGACAACCTTCTCTCCGTTGATTGTAAGCTTGATATTTCCTGTATTAACAAGCTTACTCTTTGCGAAAAGAATGACGAGTACTAGAGCAAGGACTACAGCGGTAAACATTAAAACGCCAAGTACAATTTCATTCATTTTATTACTCTCTTTTTAATCCGTTAAATTCTTATTCTCTTAAAGCTGAATACCTGAAAATGATAGGAATCCAAGTGCCATAAGACCAACAGTGATAAATGTAATCCCAAGACCTCTAAGACCTTCTGGTACATCACTGTACTTCATCTTCTCTCTAATACCTGCAAGCGCCGCAATTGCTAATGCCCATCCAATTCCTGAACCAACACCAAAAACGACAGACTCTCCAAAGTTATAGTCTCTTTCTACCATGAAAAGTGAACCACCAAGGATGGCACAGTTTACAGTAATAAGAGGAAGGAAGATTCCAAGAGCGCTATAAAGAGAAGGTACGAATTTATCAAGAACCATCTCTAGGATTTGTACCATTGCTGCAATAACACCAATGTATGAAATCAGACCTAAGAAGCTTAGATCAACACCCTGAATACCTGCCCATTGAAGAGCGTTATCTTTAAGAAGATATGTATAGAGTAAATTGTTCACTGGAATAGTAATCGTTTGTACAACGACAACCGCAACACCTAGACCAAGTGATGTTTTAACTTTCTTCGATACCGCTAGGAAAGTACACATACCAAGGAAGAATGATAGTGCTAAGTTTTCTACGAATACCGCTTTAACAAATAAACTTAAGTAATGTTCAATCATTTTACACCTCTTCCCTATTAGTTAGATTCTTCTACTTGGTCTTTCTTCCAAGTTCTAAGACCCCAAATAAAGATCCCGATTAAGAAGAATGCCGATGGTGATAATAGGGCCATACCGTTTGGCATATACCATCCACCTTCATTAATTGTTTGAAAGATAGTGATACCAAAAAGTTTACCAGAACCTAGAAGCTCTCTAAAGAACCCAACGAAAACAAGAACGATTGAATAACCAAGTCCGTTCCCGATTCCATCAAGAAGGGCCATAACTGGTCCATTCTTCATCGCATAAGCTTCTGCACGTCCCATAACGATACAGTTTGTAATAATTAGACCGATGTAAACAGACATTGACTTAGCAACATCGTAAACAAAAGCCTTAAGAATTTGATCAGTCACGATTACAAGTGAAGCAATAACAGTCATCATAACGATAATACGGATTGCACTTGGAACGTGGTTTCTAATAATAGAAACAAAGAAGTTTGAAAGTGCCGTTACAACAGTCACCGCAAGACACATAACAAATACTGATTCAAGTTTCGTTGTTACCGCAAGAGCAGAACAGATTCCAAGGATCTGAAGTGCAATTGGGTTATTTTCAAATAGTGGACTAAAAATCGCTTTTTTAACACTCATTAGTTAGACCCTCCTGCTCTCCATTTCGCAAGAAATGGACCAAATCCATCTTGTCCAAGCCAGTATTGAACCATACCAGTTACACCATTAGCCGTAAGAGTCGCTCCCGAAAGACCGTCAATTTCATGCTCTGAACCAGCTGGCGCCTGACCTTTAATAACTTTAAGAGCTGGGTTCCAGTTAGCATCAAATGCCTTCTTTCCTTCCCATAGTTTTTTCCAGTTAGGGTTATCAACTTCCCCACCAAGACCTGGAGTTTCACCGTGCTCATAGAATCCAAGACCTTTAACATCAACAGTATTTGGCTCTAGAACTAGGAAACCATACATTGTTGACCAAAGACCTTTTCCAACAACAGGGAGAACAAGCATTTTTGTCTCACCGTTTTCTTTAACAAAGTAAACTTTTTCAAGCTTAGCTCTTCTCTTGATCTTTCCAACATCATCCTTTGCAGGAATGATATGATTCTTACCAGGAGTTTTTGCAGCTTTTCTTGCGTCATAAGACTCAGGATTAATATCTGCATACTCACCAGTAGCAAGATCAACAACTTTAGTCTCAATAGACTTGAAAGCTTTATTGATTTCTTCTTCATTAACATTACCAGAAACAAGCCCGGCCGTTAGAAGAAGGTTTTTCTTAACATCAAGTTTCTTATTCTTTACTTGCTGTGGCTTTAAAGAAACAGCAGACCAAGAAACGATAACAGAACATACGACACAAAGAAGAGTCGCAACGATTAGTGTTTTAGCTGTACTATCATTACTCATTATATCCTCCCTACGCCTTTGCTCTTTCAAGTCTTCTCTTAATATTTGCTTGAACAACAAAGTAGTCGATCAGTGGAGCAAACATATTTCCGAAAAGAATTGCTAGCATAGTTCCCTCTGGGAACGCTGGGTTAACAACACGAACAAGAATTACCATAAGACCAATGAGGGCCCCATAAATCCAGTGTCCTGCCTGAGTCATTGAAGCCGAAACAGGATCAGTTGCCATAAACACTGTACCAAAAGCGAAACCACCAATAACAAGGTGCCAAGCTGGAGTAAGTGCAAACATATGATTTGTTTCAGAACCAATAATATTGAATAGACCTGAGAAAACAACTGCAGAAAGTGTCATTGATAACATGATTCTCCAAGAACCGATTCCTGAACCGATTAGAATCACAGCACCAATTAAACATGCTAGAGCAGAAGTTTCACCCATAGATCCTGGCATAAGACCTAGGAAAGCATCTTGCCAAGAAGTTGAGATTGCGGCCATACCACCAAGAGCAGCCTCTCCAAGAGCAGTTGCTCCAGTGAAACCATCTACTGCCGTCCATACAGCATC
The DNA here is from genome assembly GCF_000447775.1 of Bacteriovorax sp. DB6_IX. Classification (GTDB taxonomy): domain Bacteria; phylum Bdellovibrionota; class Bacteriovoracia; order Bacteriovoracales; family Bacteriovoracaceae; genus Halobacteriovorax_A. The sequence continues at coordinate 6,885 of NZ_AUNJ01000086.1, read as the reverse complement.
ACCAGAAATTTGTGCTGGGTATGCAAAGAATAGGAAGGCACGAGCAGTAAGAGCTGGGTTAAGGAAGTTTTTCCCTGTTCCACCGAAAACCTCTTTACCAATAACAACACCAAAGCTGATTCCGATAGCAACTTGCCATAGAGGAATTGTTGGAGGAAGAATTAGAGGAAAGAGCATTCCTGTTACGAGGAAACCTTCATTAATTTCGTGCTTTCTAACTGTAGCGAAGACAACTTCCCAAAAACCACCAGCTACCTGAGTAACAAGGAAGATTGGTAGGAAGTAAAGTGCTCCATGAACCATATTAGAAAGACAGCTTGCTGGATCAAAAGCAAGACCAAGAGTTGCCATTAGACCAGCTCTCCACCCTTCAGGTGTTGCACCAGTTGCAGCAAGAACTTTATTTGCTTGGAATCCTGTATTGAACATGGCCATTAGAATACATGGTACTAATGCCACAGCTACTGTAATCATTGTACGCTTAAGATCGATTGAATCTCTAACGTGTACTGAACCTTTCGACACATCACTTGGAGTGTAGATAAATGTATCAATCATCTCATAAAGAGGATACATCTTCTCTAGCTTTCCACCTGTTGCGAAGTGATGATGTTGAGAATCTAGAAAATCTCTTAGAAACTTCATTTATCCTTCCTTCTCAATTGTAGTTAATACATTTCTTAGTGCAGGACCAAAGTCTACTTTACCCGGACTTGCAAAAGTACATAGTGCCAGATCTTCTTCATCTAATTCTAAACATCCAAGCTCTTGTGCATAATCAGTGTCACTAGTCACAAGTGCTCTAAGAAGTTGTGTCGGAAGAATATCAAGTGGCATTACCTTCTCATATGATCCAATTGGAACCATTGCTCTGAAAGAACCATGAAGTTTTGTTGTAAGATCAAAAGTTTGACCTGGAATTAACCAGTGAAGGAATGTTCTCTTTAAAGAGAATTTTCTAAGACCTGGAGCATGCCATCCAAGTAACTCTCTTTCTCTATCTTCTTCAAGAAGAGAAATTTGATTATGGAAAGCACCTAAGAATGCAAATGGCCCTTCCATCTTTCTACCAGATAGAACAGAACCAGAAACAACTCTAACTTCTCCTGAACCAACTTTACCGCTTGTTACCTCACCTAGTGCAGCACCTCTTACAGTTCTAACTAGAGTTGGATTAACAGCTTTTGGTCCAGCGATAGAAACAACTCTCTCAAGAGAAAGTTTTCCAGTCTTAAATAGTTTACCAATCGCGATAACGTCTTGGTAACCGATATGCCAAACAGTTTTATTAGCATGTACAGGATCTACAAAGTGGATGTGAGTTCCAGGAAGACCTGCTGGGTGAACTCCAGCGAACTCCTTCGTTTCTACTTTAGTAGTAGAAGGAGCAGGAACATTAGAACCAGCTGCTTTACACAGATATGTTCTTCCATCTGTTAGTTTAGAAATAATTTCTGCACCGTCTTTAAAATCTTCAACACTTTCTCCGATCACAACTTGTGGATCAGCAGCAAGAGGATTTGTATCCATTGCTGTAATGAAGATTGACTTAGGCTCTGAACCTAGTGCAGGAGCTTTTGAGAATGGACGCGTTCTTAAAGCCGCCCATAGACCAGATTCAACAAGAAGATTTTGAACATCTTCTTTTGAAAGATCTTTTACGCTCTTTCCTGAGTAGTTTGAGAATTCAACTTGCTCGTTTCCAGTTACTTCAATCACGATAGATTGAAATACCCTTCTCTCCCCACGGTTAATCTCAATCACTTTTCCATTTGCAGGAGCAGTGTAAACAACGCCCTCGACTTTTTTACAAGAAAAAAGCGGTTGTCCGATCTTAACTGTGTCACCTACTTTAACCAACATAGTTGGTTTCATACCGACATAGTCAGGACCAGTTAGGGCAACTTTTGTCACTTGAGGTCCGGCCTCAATTTTTTGTGCTGGCTTCCCATTAATTGGGAGGTCCAATCCTTTCTTGATGTGAGTCATAGTCACTTAATCCCGTTTAATTTGGTTATTAAATACTCAATAAAAATCTATAGTTTGCCTTAATTTATAACACCACCGTTTACGATTGAAAACCAAATAAAATTATCAATTTATTAGCTACGCATAACAATTTTTTACATTGAGTTAAAAGTATGAGAAGGTTTCACAAACACAATCCAGCCTATGCTGAAGCTTTATGAAAAGGGGAATTTTATGAAGGCTTTTTCCTTAGGGTTACTAGCAACACTACTAACGCTTAGTGCAATTTCAACAAGTGCAACAACTATCACAACTGATGAGATCACAACTTCTGATTTCAATGAATTTCTAGAACTCGGTGACGTGACATTTCAACAAGCCTATCTAGAAAGGGGTGACGTCAAAATTGGTAAGGTTGTTCAAGCAACAAATTACGGAAATGACGCGGTTTGTATTATTTCAAAACTCTCGCATCAGAAGAATATACGAAATGAATTTATCAACCAAGGACGTATGATTCTTCCAGCAGGGGCCACTCTCCCACTAGGTGGATTCACGCAAATTCACCCATACAAGAGCTGGTATACAAAATGGAGACACGTTGCAACAAAAAACTTGAAGCGTTGCTACTAAATAAATAATGGAGATGCTAATGAAATTTCTTATTGCGACTTTACTTCTAATGACATCAGTACAGGCCAAATTTGTGGCCCCAACGATTCCACAAGAAAATAGCAGACGTTGTTTCGAAAAAGTCTGTTCAGGGCTAAGCCGTCATGAGTGTAACGATAGAGATGAAGTTCGAAGAGTTATGGATGCCTGTACAAGACAACTTGATCTAAGATGTATCGACCTTGCAAAGTCAAAGCTTTCTTCTTACGAGTATAATGAACTCAATGAAGTCTTAGAGATTGTGAAGTCTTGTCAGTATGTAAACTCTAATTCAGTTTATATGATGCAATCTCGTCTCTCATCTTATGAAATTAATGATCTCAATGAAGTTGTAAGACTTAACGATGCGGCTTACCTTGTACAGCCAAACTGCTACAAACAGGCCACAAGACACTTAAGATCTTTTGATATTGATGATCTCTCAGAAGTTAGAGATATTGCACTTATGTGCCAGGGAACATTTGATAGCTACTGCTATAGGACTTACTGTTCAAGAAGTCATGATTGTAATGATGTTAATGAAGTAAAGAATGTTCTTAGACGTTGTGTTCACGGTCCTTCTCCACAAGATAGAAGAAGACTATAATCACTTCGCCTCAGCTGTAATGGTAATGTTGTCAGTATAGGTCCCGGCCTTAGCACCTGACACATTACCAATTCGCACTTCGATTCGATAATTATCTCCTGAAATTGGAGTTGAATTATTTCCCTCTGCAACTTTTTTCTTTTTATTTAAATTCTTCTTCTTATTATTCAAGTAGAGATCATATTTAATATTTGAATTCTCGACAGTATTTTTTAAGTTACCTTTATTTTCACTTTCCATATAAACGCGGTAACCTGAGTTTGAAAGAACCTTTAAGTCGGCCTCTAAACTTTCTCCAGTTGAGAGCTCACCAAAATCCATAACTTGATGAGTATCAGATGGATCAAAAGGAGAACCAACGTCAACAAGAGACAAAGCAATTTCAGGAGGTATAACAAGTGAAATGCTCATTGTTCTAGAGTCTTCTAAAACGGCATCATTGAAAGGTAATCCACTATAAAGTCTAACAGGTATTGAATCTGTATAAGTTCCTGAAGGATACTTCGCATTTTGATCAGCAAGAATTTTTAAATCAAATTGATTCGCATAATTCACATTGCGACTAAGATTCCAACCCCAAATGGCCTCACTTGTCTGTGAAACTTCGTCAATTTCACGAAGCTTATTTCTATTATCAGTGGCCTTGTAGATATTGTAGTTAATCTTCTCACCCTTATCATTGACGAGAAAGCGTTGTTCAAAAGAACCTGAATTCCTGGCCCAAATCCGTATGAGTAAAGATAACAAAGAAAGTCATTAGCATTCTTCTTACGTCTCATGGTAACAGTGGCCGGAACAGAAGAAGAGTAACTTCCCCAGGTTAATGAAATATTTGATGTCTCAACATCCATTGAACACTTTTGCCTGGCAAAAGCATAATCAATTGAGATGAGAATAACTAAAAGAGTAATTACCAACTTCATTTAATACTTCCTAGATTAATGATAGTTTCTGAGTTTGCTCCAATTATTAAATCCTTTAAGATCATTTTTCCACTTACCCAAATTTCGTATTTACCAGGTAAGACTGATTCAAGAGCAAACTTCCCTTTTCTATTTGTAAAGAATGGAATTGTATATCCATCCTTTCTAATAAACTCTCCAACTTTAAGCCCTTGCCCAGCGGCCGTAAGACGCCCAAAGACGGTATGACTTTTGACATTTCCTAGCTCGACATTAATAACACTCTTATATTTTGGATAAATATAGAAGTGGTCATTATCATAAGATGTTCCATGCTCAAGATGGGTCGGGTCCATATAAATTGGATAATAATGATAAGGGCTCAACTCTGGCAGAAAAATTTCTTGGCGAAACTCTTTAGAGCCGACACCACCAACATCATTAATCAGTCCAACCTTCTTCTTATCAAGAGAGTTCTTCCCTTTGATGAGAGCAAAACTATTATAGACAGAAGGAGACAGCCTTAAGAATGTCGGAGTCCAAATAAGTGCACCTCTAAGCTTTGCTCTATAATCATCATCGCGATCATTTCGCCCAACATAAGTAAATTCACTATCAAAGTATCGACTCTTATATCCACTTGTTAGGGTTGCCGTTTTATCTTGTGATGACTTCTCAAGCTGCCCTCTATAGTAGAAAGCGTCTTGTTTCTTATCTGGAGTGTAGTTAATCTGAGCAGTATGTCTATTATTTTCAGTATCATGAAATGTATTTAAATGATGAGAGCTGCCTGCAAAAGAATAGTTTAAAAAAATAGTAAACTCATGTGAAGTTTCACTGTGCTCATTTCTTCTAATTCCATAATTACTACTTATTCTTAAATCACGAATAGGACTTAGGCCAAGGCCTACGGCATAGAGTTCTCTATCGGCGAGGTTCGAATTAAGACTAGTTTTTCGAGCAATTGACTTATTTACGTCAAAGGACAGGTTAATCCACTGATTTAGATACCAACTAAAGTCAAACTTAAAAATCTGAGAGAACTTCTGCATATTAAAAGTCGTATCAAAATTCGAATAATTTTCTGATAAATATTGATAGCCAAATGATGTTCTCACATCCCCCGTTTTAAGGTTAAAAGCATTTTCAAGTTCTGCATCAATGGTAAAACCTGACTTGTCCGCAATTTTATGACGAGATAAAGCTGTTTCCAATCGCAAGTTTCCTAGGGGTGTTGAAGTAAATAGAGTTGGTCCCCCATTATAATGGTCTTGGTTTACTTGGAGAGAAATTCCCCCCGTTATAAGTGAGTTAAACCCATACTGATAGAAACCAGAGTAAGTTAAGGTATCCAAATCTTGATATGTTACTTTTTCATTCTGAATCGATTTCACACCTAGGTTATGGGAGTAAAGAGAGAGACCTTCTCTTAAAAGCTCACTCGCTCCAGACCAAGAAAACTCAAACTCTTTTGTATTTCCGGCCACCTCTCTCGCCACAATTCGAATCGCATTACGGCCATAATCGAGAACAAGATCTTCGATTGAATGTCTTCCTTTGTCTAAGATTTCACTTCGAACCGGTCTCTCATTAACATAAATTGTGACATAAGATCTTTGGGCCAGAATAAATTCAAATTGATTGATGGGCTTTATTTTCTTATACGGGTTTAATGAATAATCTTTAGCGTAAGAAAACCCTAGAAGTGTCGACTGGGATTGAAGATTTGTCGTTGTAAAGTCAATATCTCCGACTTGTAACCTGGCCTCTCTAGCGATAAAATCTTTAACAAGACGAGTAGATCTTCTATAAAAGTCAGTCTTCGTCTCACTCACATTAAGGTCAAAATCATTTTCTAAGACATAGCCATTTAGAGTCAGGTTTGATTCTAGATCTAATTCATGGCGCTGCTGTTCACCTGCATTCTTTTGTAACTCATACCAGTAGTTTAAAATATGAGAATACTTTTCAACATCATAGATTTTCTTTCCAAGAATATCGGGTCTATTATCATAGATTGTTCTCTGTCTCTGATAATACTTTGCAGGAAACTTAATTTGAACAAAGAGTGACTCAGGAAAGAACTCGAGTTCAATTTCTTTCGTATTTCTTTTGTAATTGCTCAAGGTTGACTTTCTTTTCACGTGGAATCTTCTCTAAGAGCTCATGACTCACATGCTTACCGAGAGGAATTCCTAACCTCTCTCCATTAAATGATTCGATCTTTTCACCTTGAACAGAAAGTTCATTTCACCAAGGCTTGTTCGATCCATCAATAGAGGAAGAGAAATTGTCTTCGTCTTAATTCTTTGTCCAAAAGCCTTCTCAAAGAGATCCGCCTCACTCTGGGCATAGACATGACTCATTTGAAAAATGGAGCAAAGAAGTAGTAGCTTAGTCATATTTAAGCTTTATCCCCCATGCTTTATTTACGCCATAAGACCCATATTTTTGAGGTAATACTAATTCAAATCGACGTGTCATCTCCGCGAGAATATTTTCTCCGTCGATTCCCTTAAGCTCTTTTCCAGAAAGTTCAATTTTCTGATCATTTCTACTAAGTTTCAATTTAAGACTTCTTAGAATCTTATGTCTTTTTCCCGCATTTTTAACATCAATTAATACTTTACCGTCGACAACTTCAACAACACTCGCAGAGAGCTTTGGTTTGAAGTTATCCTTTGTCACATAGAGTGCACCGAGATACTTAAGAAGCAGTTTTATTCCACTACTCTTCTCTTTCTTAAAATCAATCGG
>NZ_AUNJ01000085.1 GCF_000447775.1 Bacteriovorax sp. DB6_IX | reverse complement strand
TTTCACTACAAACCATCGTCAGATCACTTTGAGCAATTCTATCGAGTTCATACTCTTCAAAGCGTCTCTTGAAGCTTGATTCCTCTCTTCCGTAGAAGTTTTCAAACTCAAGATTGTGAGCGTTGTATATAAGGAAGCTCTTTGGATCATCAAGCCAGTAGAATTGTCTTATATTATCAAGATGTATTATAGGAGTGTCTTTAATGACTAGATTCTTTCTTTTAAAGAGAATTCGAGTTTGTTTCCCATAATAGAGCGATTGGAGATAGGGAAGAAGGCTAAAAGTATTTTTTGGCCAGTCGTTATAGTACTCATCACAATCTAAACCGAGTAGTTGGTAGATTCTCTTGATGGCCGTAATTCGCAGGTGGGCACCACCGCTAGTGACATTTTCATCAAGTGAGGAGATATAGGCGAGTTTCACTTTCTTACCAAAGCTCTTCTGTTGTTAAAACTCCGTGGGCCATATTGATTTTCATCGGTGTCACTTTTTGAATTGAGAGTGCCTGCATAAAACCTAGGACTAGGGCCAGGTTCGTCACATCAGTGGCCGCATACTTGCTGCCAATTTCTTTATCAGTGAGTTTTGCACGTTGGAGTAGTGTCTTTAGTATATTATTTTGATTATACGTTTGCTTTTGAAGTTGTCCGCGAATCGAGAAGTAGTGAACCCCTCCAACTCCTAGAACTTCGTAGTCTTTAAGGCTTCCCAACATTGGTTTTGCCGTTTTATTTGCATAATCACGGGCCATATTCATTGAGTTTACGGCCAGCTTTTTTCCAAGTGGATTTGGAGATCTTTTCTTACTCTTATACTTTTCTAGAATTTTATTTTTAAAACTCACCGAGGCCAGTTTTCCTAGATAAATTTTTGGATCATGACCCTTTTGAGGCTGGACGATCTGCATACTTCCGCCACCAATATCCCAAACGACAACAGGTCTATTGGACTTAGTTGCAGTTTTGATTTTCTTCTTGGCCTTAGAGAGAGCGGAGTTATAAGCAAAGAGGGCCTCGTCTTTTTGAGTGATAATTCGGATTGGAAAGCCAAGTCTCTTTTCAAGAAAGTTCTTTGCTTCTTGTGCGTTGGCAGCCGTTCTAAAGGCCGATGTGGCCACCGCGCGGATTTCTTTTGCTCCTTGAGACTTCGCCATCAGGGCCAGCTCTACTAGTGAGCGATAGGCCTTTTCTTGAATGGCCGAATTGAATTTATTATCCTTACTTCTTTGAAGCGCATCTTTGAAAGGGATGGCCCTATGGGCCTCAAATATAGTGTGATCAATTGTTCTTTGGCATTTGTTTACACTTGCGACAACTAACTTTGATGTTCCAGAACCAATATCAAGGGCAGCTCTTTTTACAAGACAAGCTTGTGAAACTTTTTCAGCACCTTGATTAGAATTTCCACTTAGCCCAGCACATCCCCACAGTAGGAAAGTTAGGGCGAAAAATACTATTTGAGTTCTTGATCTCGTGAGTTCTAACAAATTACCTGTAGACAAAAGCCTCTCCTCTGACATTTTTAATAATCTTTGAAACATGTACTCTTTTCTTTCCTCTCTCATCGGCAGTTTTAAGATATTCTTTGTACATCTTTTTTATCGCCTGACCAATTGACTTGGCCATTAGTGGTGGAACAGCATTTCCAATCTGTCGCCACTGAGCGGATAGAGGTCCTTCAAAGACAAAGTCATTTGGGAAACTTTGAATCTTGGCCGCTTCTCTCTGGGTAAGATAACGGTTTTCAACTGGGTGATAATAGCTATGTCTATGTGTCATAATAGTTGGTGACACACTATTTCTATCTAATCTTTGGTATTTTGTTTGTCTAAAACGACCCTCGCGAATTGTTTGCCAATCCACTCCAAGTTTTAAAGAGGGAGTTAAATAGGCCTTCTCATCTCTTTCATAACGAATTCCCTTTCCTTCAGGAATTCTTTTCAGTCGTTTAATATCAATCTTTGAACTAACTTGTGCTGATGCTAGGTCGTGGTTATAGAGTTCACCATTTGGAGCTTTTAGATCTTCAAAGGCCTTACCAACAGTTACTGGTTCACGGTATGTCTTAGCGATTATTGTATCGTGAGTTTTCTTAGGGAATTGAATCTTCTCATTAACTCTTGATCCAATAAATATTGTACGGCGTCTCTTTTCTGGAACTCCATAGTTTTGAGAGCTCATAACTTGGACATCCATATTGTAACCAAGAGAACCAAATTTCTTAAAAATGGCCTTGAGAGTCTCCTCGTTCTTCTTGGCAAGTAGTCCCGTTACGTTTTCAATGACGACATATTCTGGTTTTGTCAGTCTTACGATTCGGACGAACTCCATAAAGAGACGGTTTCTTGAGTCTTCTGGATTCCCTGGACCAACAGTTGAAAAACCTTGGCAAGGTGGGCCACCAACAACAAGATTCACTTTAGTATCGCCTAGAACTTTTTTAATATCTTTATTAGAGAATTTTGTAATATCACCGCAAAATGGGTAGGCATTCTTATGATTTCTAGCAAAGGTCGTCATTGCATGTTTATTGAAGTCAACACCTAGAACGCAGTTGAATCCTGCCATCTCTAAACCGCAAGAGAATCCTCCGGCGCCGCTAAAAACGTCGATAAAATTAAGCTTTCCGTTTCTTTTCATAGCTTCCCTGAATATAATAGTTGATTAGAATATTATGGTTTTAAAGGGAAGGAACTGTCAATCACTAAGCAGCATGTTTATTGCTTTCAAGCTCTTGAAAACTTTGAACTTCTTGCTCCTGTTTAGTGACTCTTTGAACAAATTCAAAGCTCTTATTTTTCAATTGGACGAAGCTCCCTTTTAGAAAGGGCTGCCACTGCTTTGGAAGCTCACCATGAACGATGATAGTTCTATTTTTAAGCTCAATTTCTCGCTTAATAATACGGGCCAATCTCTCATTTAGACCTGGTGCAAAATGGATTGATTCCATATTCAGAAAAAGAACTTTTTGACCTGTAGCAAGAAATGACTTCAAGATAGAGAAGAGTTTGGCCGTTGCGTGATCAACTTGTTTTATTGAATCATCTAAGTCAAATCTCTTGAAGAGAAATTCATTCAAATGACTTGAGTTTCTTTGCTCAAGGGTCTGGTTTAAGTCGAATTTTGAGAGATCATTTGTCATATCTCGAAAGAGATATTGTTTGATCGTCATATCATCTTCAAAGTAATTCTTATCATCGACATAATTAAATTCAAATCGCCCTCTAAAACCTGCACACTTTGTGAAAGTCATAAACTCTTTTAGAATATTGGCCTGACCTTTAGTACTAAACTGAAAGAGTCCACCACTGAGTATTAGCCCTTTGAATTTTGTCATAATTTCTCCCGTGTTTTTCTTATCGAGGAAAACAGATAATTCTTAAGAATTTACAGAGCATATTTCAATAGGAGAGTAAATTGCCGTGATTCTAAGTTATTGGTTTTAGTCTATAATGGAATTATGAACTTAAAAACTGGCGATACAATCATTGTCGGCATGGATGGAGGAATAGAATCTACTGTGGCGGCCTATCTTTTGAAGAAACAGGGCTATAACTGTGTTGGTATTACAGTTGTTTTTCATGAAGAAGATGTGGAAGATCATGGGGAGTTACTCTCGGCTTGGCTTCCTGATGATTTAGAGCATGTTAAAGAAATTTGTAAGGTTCTAGAGATTCCTTTCTATGCGACGAATGCGAGTGATTTATACTTTGATAAAGTCGTTGATAAAGTTGTTTCTGCTAGACTTTCTGGAAAGTCTTATGAGCCTATGGTTGATAGGACAACTGTTATTCTCGATACACTTCTTAGTAAGCGAGAGCAGCTTGGAGCTAGTGTTGTTGCCACGGGACACTATTGTAAAGTTCTGAAGAATCAAACAACTGGAATGCTTAATCTCTATCGAGCAAATGATTTAGAAGAAGACGATAGTTACTATGTTTCAAAACTTGATACGCACCTATTGGGCTTTCTTCACTTCCCATTGGCCGAACTAAGAGAGCAAGAGGTTTTGAAAGTTGCCTCACTTATTCCGACTAAATTTAATCTTGAAAAGAAAGAGCGCCGTGAAAAGCGCCTGGCCTTTATGCAAGAAGAAGATCTTAGTCAGATTGTTGAAAAATATTCCGCACCAACTCTTCGTAAAGAAGGTATTGTTCTCAATTATTTTGATAGCGGTACAGTCGGTGATCATTTGGGAATTCATCAGTTCTATTTAGGACAAGTCAAAATACCACTAAAGGGTAAAATTCCTCGTGATAAAGATTCAGAAGTGCTGCGTATCATTCCTTCAACAGGAACTATCTATCTCGAAAAGACTGAGAAGATTAAGTTTGATCGCGCCTACCTTATCGACTTCAATGCTGAAGATAATCTCAACCGCTCACTTCCTCTGTCGTGTTATGCCATGCTTGGTCCGCGAAAAGAGGTTTTAAAATGTACTATTCAATTTAAAAATAATGGCTCCGTGTTAATCATCTTCGACAAGGAAGTCCAAGGTCACCTTGGTCGTGGTCAGTATGTTGTTCTCTTTAATAAGAAGGGCATTGGGGCACGTGTTATCGGTGGTGGTCAAGTTCGCATTTCTGGCTTTCTTGATAATGGGGAATTTAGAACTCTTCCTAAGAACAAGGATGAGGAAGAAGAATTAGAAACAGAAGAAAAAATGAAAAAGAAAGATCTGGGGTTCTAGATATGATGAAGATTTTATGGGTTTTATTTCTATTCACTGCGAATTCATGGGTTAATGCTTATGTCTTACGAGATTACGATAAGAAACCAAGATCTTCTTCTCACCTTGCTAGATCTATCAAGAAATATGAAAAAGATGATCTCATCAAATTACTAAGAAGTTTTGTCAAAGAGACTCGACCAACACGAATCATTGGTAGCCAGGGTCATTTTAAGTCTGTGGACTTTGTCCTCAACTATATTAAAGAAAATACCAATAAAGATAAGGAACTTGTCGTTGTTGATGAGTTTAAACCAGATGTAGATCAGGCCATTAAAATGTATCAAGATGATTTTGATGAGATGAAAAAATCTGGGGTAAAGCCTGGTAGTGCAGATTATAAACGCTTTGAGAACTTTACAAACTCTCAAGTTCTTCATCTTGAAAAATTACGTCAGCAAAAGGGAAGAAATATTATCTGGGAAAAGAAGGGAAGTGAAAGGCCAAACGAAGTTATCGTTATTGGGGCTCACTACGATACTGTTGCCTATGATAAGAAGTCTCTTAAAATGTTACCGGAGGTTCCACAACCGGGTGCTGATAATAATGGCTCAGGAGTTTCAATTGCCTTGGCCCTAATAGAAGTTCTCTCTGAGCTGCAAATTAAGAAGACTGTTCGTGTTGTCTTCTTCGATTTTCAAGAGTTTGGTTTCTTGGGGTCTTGGGACTATGCCAAGAAGCTTAAGTTGGAAAAGCAAAGTGGCGTGGATATCAAAGGCTTTATTAATCTCGTTATGCTGGGACATGACTCAAAGATTAAAGATAAGGCCCAAAAATATGGAAATATGAAGCTCTACTATTCAAGTGAGGGAACACCGACTTATGCAGATGAAAAGGCCCTGGCCCAGCTTCTGACTGCTAAAGGTGTTCAGGCCATCTCATCGGTAAAATTTAAGCCCGAAGCCAAGAATTTTCCAAATGGTGATAATGTTTCTTTCATTCAAAACGGTATTGCTTCTCTAACTTTTACTCAGAACTGGGAAGATGACTTCAATGGTCGTCGTATTCATACATCAAAAGATTTTGTGGAGACACTAAATTTCAAGACTCTCTATGGAAGCCTCGTCTACATTACACAGGCCGTCTCAAGCTGGGCCCTAAACCTCTAAATATGCTGAAATTATTGCTTAAAAGAGTGTCTTTTTATTTGCTAATTGCGGGTAATTTGTTAGATTCCCGTCCATGAGTATAGGAAATGGAAAAACAGTGGTAGTCGGGATGTCAGGAGGGGTTGATTCTTCTGTAAGTGCGGCGGTTTTGAAAGAGCAAGGTTATAACGTCATCGGTATGTTTATGCGTAACTGGGAAGAGTACGATGAGCATGGTGTCTGTGAGGCCTCAAAAGAATACGCTGATGTTATCGCGGTATGCGAGAAACTCGATATCCCATACTACTCAGTAGATTTTGTCAAAGAGTACAAAGACAATGTTTTCTCTCACTTTGTTGAGGAGTACAAACAAGGACATACACCTAACCCTGATATTCTCTGTAATCGCGAAATTAAATTTAAGGTCTTCTTTGAAAAGGCGATGGAGCTTGGGGCCGATTACTTGGCCACGGGACACTATTGTCAAAATATTGAGATTGATGGAAAGAATCGACTCGTCAAAGGAAACGATCCTGGTAAAGATCAGACATACTTTCTCTACACGATGAGAGACGAAGTTCTTAAAAAGGTACCTCTTTCCAATTGGTCACCTACCTAAGAGTGAAGTTCGTGAGATCGCGCAAAAATATGATTTAATTACGGACCAATAAAAAAGATTCTACTGGTAATTTGTTTTATTGGAGAGAGAAACTTCCGCCAATTCCTTTCGAATTATATCCAAAATCAACCTGGTAACTTTGAGATGTTAGATGGTGAAGTGGTTGGTAAGCATCAAGGTGCTGCCTATTACACAATCGGTCAAAGAAAGG
>NZ_AUNJ01000084.1 GCF_000447775.1 Bacteriovorax sp. DB6_IX | reverse complement strand
TAATTGGAATCCATTCATTCTTCGTGTAGAGATTGAAATGATCCTTACAGAAATGTAGGTTATCTATTTCAGTAATGAGTACTTTCAATAAGTGTCTTTTCACAAATTGAGCACAATCCAACTGTCTTTTCACTTTGAAGTTTAGACTCTTCTAGAATCTCTTTAATATTAAGAGATTGCTTTTCTGCTTGTGTGGCAGTTGTCTTTGATGAGCTATTATTCTTCTCTTTAGAATACTGCATGTAAATAAAGAAGGTGAGGGCACCTACAACGACAAGCAGGAGTATGACGACAAAGATCAACAGGTAGATAAGTAAATTATTTGTATCCATGCTTATATGATAAGCGAGTTAACAAATATGGACAATGGCCACGGGACGATAACCGAGTCTTTCCCCGAAGAATCTACGTGTTGCAATGCGTATCTCTTCTTTCTTTTCATCAAGTGTTTTGTTCTTATTGTCTTTGATTAACTGAGAGACATAGATCTTGAAGTCATTAACTTCATTGTCGACAATCGTAGGTAGACCCATAAGAGTGACTTCACAGCTAGGTTTGAATTTTTGAACAGATTCTTTGGAGAAGCTTACGAGAATACTTCCTTGAGTCGCTAACTTTCGTCTTTCTGACACACGTTCTCGCTCGAGTATAATATCTGCACCATGGTAAATTACAGGTTCTATTTGATCTTGGGTTTTCTTAAGCTTGATTTCTTTGGCGATATTAATTGAGTCACCATTAAGCATCATCTCACTATTCTCACTAAGCTTTTCATTTAAAACAAAATCAACATGGGCCTTGAGGAATAATGATTCTCCGTGGATCGGGAAGGAATGAGTCGGCTTAAAGTTTTCATAAACTACTTTCAAATCTTCTCGACCAGGGTGGCCGGAAACATGGATATGCTTTTCATTTGCCGTTATAAGTTGTGCGCCCTGTTCGATAATATCATTGTAGAGCATGGCGAGCTTTTTCTCATTTCCAGGAATGGCCTTACTTGAGAAAATAAATTTATCGTCCTCTTTAAGCTTAAATTTCTTGTCCTGACGAGAAACTACACGACGAACAGTTCCTCTAAATTCACCTTGTGATCCAGATAGGAGAACGACTTTTTGTCTTTTGATAGATTTATCTTCAGCATCTTTTACGATTCCAAAGTCATCGAGTATTCCTATCTCAACCGCAGTCTCAATGTACTTAAGCATTGATCTACCATATGGAATAACAAAACGGTTTAAGTCTCTTGCAGCTGTTAAGATTGTTTGAATACGATGGATATTACTAGCAAATGATGTAATGTAAGTTGTTCCTGTTGTTGTCTCCATTTCTTCTTTAAGATCCTTTAAAACAGATCCTTCAGAAGGAGTATGTAGATTCTTACTCATAATATTTGTGGAATCTAAGAGAGCAACTCTTCGTTTATATTTACTTGAAAAATACTTTAATGAGATCTAAATTTATTGGGGCTTCATAAGGACTATTTAGATCAACTTTGAAGTCGGAAATAAAGAGAACTGCAGTATCAAGTTTGTCATGTGTAATCATTAACCCTTTTGTGTCAGGAATAGAGTGATTCACATGAATTGGAGTGATGGCCGCCGCTCCAAATTCAATTTTATTATTAAGCGGTTTTATTTTCTTTGAGAGACTCTTATAGTCTAATTTATTTTCAATAAGTTTCTTTGCAAATAGAGGAGCGTAGATTTCAGCTTCTGGGAATTTCTCAATATAGTGGTGGATAGCTCCAATATGATCTTCATGGCCATGAGTAATGATAATCTTACTTATTTTATGCTCGACCTCTCTTAAATCGGGAATAAGATAATTGATATCGAAGAAGTCTTCATAGGGAAAAAGTATTCCACAATCAATTAGAATATTTTCATCTTCAGATTGTACAAGAGTACAGTTTGAGCCTATCTGTCCAACACCGCCAAGAGGTGTGATATTGAGTTTATCTTTCATTAAGAACATGATCCTGATTTTTGATCAGCAGTCTTTCATAAGATTCTGATTCATTTATAAGTTCTTCTATTCTAGCAGCTAGGATCGAGGCTGCAATATCTGTTTCTTCACCAACAATGAAATCAGCATACTGCTGTTGAGGTGCTAGAAATTTTTGATACATTGGGCGTACTGTTTCATAGTACTGATTCGTTACACTTTCTAATGATCTTCCTCTTTCTTGAACATCTCGGTTTAACCTTCTTGTAAATCTTATATCAGCATCAACATGTAAGAATGATTTGATATCCAGCATTTTTCTGATCTCACTATCAAATAGAGTGAAAATACCTTCAAATAAGATGACAGGAGTTGGTTTGATGGGAGTCGTCTCTTTTAATCTATTTCCAGTAACAAAATCATAAATAGGTACTTCAATTGGATTACCATTTTTTAAGTTATGAATATGAGTTCTAAGTAATTCCCAGTCAAAAGCTTTCGGATGATCGAAGTTTGGTTGCCCAGATAGAGTAAAAATATCTTCGTCTTGATCCTGAAGGTAATATGAATCCATATGAAGAATACTAACTTTGTCAGATGGAAGCTGAGCAATGACTTTCTTAGCAAAAGTCGTCTTTCCTGAACCTGATCCACCTGCGATTCCAATTATCTTCATATTGACCTCAAAAATTATAATGACTAGATAGGTCAAGATATCACACAAAGCGTTTTCAACAAAGAAAGGTAGTGATACTCTTATAATAATTACAGAGACTTAATCTAATAAATTTACGTGATTTTGGGAGCTTATTAATGAAGATTTGGATATTTCTTTTTATTACTCTTTGGCAAACAGCGTTTGCTTATAAAATAGCTCTTTCATCTTCACCTAGTAATCTCAGCCCTTTCTTTTCAACAGATGCAAACTCGCAAAATATCAATAGGCTAGTTCATACATCATTAGTAGATTTTGATGTTGATATGAATACAGTATGTCGCCTGTGCAAGAGCTTTAAAGAAATTAGAACGGAAGATAAGTACAGTATAGTTTTTGAATTGCGCGATGATTTGAAGTTTTGGGATGGCTCAAAAATTACTGCTAATGATATAAAAACCTCGTGGAAGTACTTCACAGAAACAGAGAAAATTAAATCAATTTTTCGATTTGCCTTTGGAAATATTAAAGATGTTAAAATTCTAGATAAGAATAAAGTGGAACTTGTCTATAAGAGTTATGGGCTAGACCACCTTCCAAACCTCGTTCTATTGAAAATAGTTAAAATCCCAAACTTCGAGAAATACTCTAAGGATAATAAAGTTGAAGTTGGTGATATTATTGGTGCCGGTGAATATAAGTATGGTGAGATGACTAGCTTGAATATCTCATTGAAGTCACTGAGTCCAAAACTTAAGGACCTTGATTTTGTCGTAGTGAAAGATGAAACAACACTATCTTTGAAGCTTATAAATGGTGAAGTTGATCTTTCTATTGCAAATATGTCTCCACGTAAAATCGGTTATCTTGAGAAAATGGGAAAGGTTAATGTCCAAAAGGTTTCAGGAACTAATTACAATTATATTGGAATGAATCATAAGAAAGAGGTTTTTAAGTCGAAGGAATTTAGAAGGGCCCTAAGTTTGTTAATTCCAAGAGCAAAGATTATCAAGCATAAGTTCAAGGAGAATGCGACGGTATCAACAGGTCTTTTCTCGAAGCCGTTTAAAGAACTCTATACAAATAAGTTTGAGGATGCTTTTAACCCTGAACTAGCAGAGTCATTAATGTTTAAGGCAGGTTACAAGAAGAGCAATGGAAAGTGGAAGACTCCACAAGGCGAACCTGTAAAACTTTTGTGGAAATGTACTAATAATAAATTCATCCTTGAGCTTGTTGAGATTATTAAACGCAGTTATGAGGATTTTGGAATTGAGATCAATCTTGTAGTACAGGAGTGGGGAACTTTCTTAAGAGGGCTAAAAAGAGGTGAGTATGACCTTTTCGTTGGAAAATGGGTCGGGTTCACTGGGCCAGATATGCTCAAGTTTGCATTTCATAGTGAAAATCTTCCACCGAAGGGTGCTAATAGAATTCATTATGTTAACAGTGAGTTAGATGCCTTATTGGATAGGGCAGAAGGTATTAAAGATAGAAGTGAAAGAAATGCTGTTTATAGAAAGGCCATCGATGTTGTAAATAGTGACTATGCTTATATAAACCTCTGGCATCCAAGTGTCATTTGGGTTATGAATAAGTGCTTGAAAGTAGAGGGTATGTACCCGAATGGAAATATGTTGGCCTTAAGGAATATTGAAGATGTCTGTAGAAGTAGGTGAGTTTTTTATAGTAACAGTTTGTTTTAATAGTGAGAGTAAAGCAGACGAGATTAATGACGTTGCACTGAACTCTTTTCATGTCGATGGAATAGAGGAATTTTGTCTCGATGAGCAAACGGTAGATGACTTACTAGGAGAGAGAGCTTACTCTGGTGGAGATATTCCGGTTGAAGTGATTCACGAAGTTGAAGAACAAACGAAGGCCACAAAAGAACTTAACTACAAGTACTACTTTTTCAATGGTGATCTAAAAAGAGCCGAGGACTTCTTTTCATATCTAGATGAAAATGAGGCGGCTTTGCAAAAGTCTATTGATAAGAATGAATTCTCTGATTGGAATGAAGAGTGGAAAAAGCACTATGCACCAATTGAGGTAACGGAAAATTTAAGAGTTGTTCCTGAGTGGTATAAAAAAGAAGGTCACAAAGAACAACGAGAAGATATTTATATTAATCCTGGAATGGGATTTGGAACTGGAGAGCATGAGACAACTTTTCTATGTCTTAAGCTTTTTGAATCAATCAAAGAAAATCTTTCTGAAAATGGTCTTTGCCTAGATTTTGGGTGTGGATCAGGAATCCTTGGGATTGGTGCGATAAAGAAAAAGAATATGCAGGTAGACTTTATTGATATTGATCCTGCAGCTCTAGATAACTGCCTAGTAAACCTTAAGTTAAACTTTCATGAAGAAGAACTCAATGGTCATGTACTTGCGAGTCGAAATAGATTTGAGCCTGGTGAGAAATATGAATTAGATTTGCGAATATTTTGGAGCATGTCCTAATCTCGGAAAAGCCTTTGCTACTAGACTCGATGACAAGTGGATCTTACTTGGTATTATCTGGGATTTTGAATCACCAAGTTGAAAATATTTTAGAGCAATATTCAGTATTAGAACATATTGAAACAGTTTCTAAAGGAGACTGGTCGGCGATACTTTTAAAGATGTCATGAGAGCAATATATCTAAGAGAAGATTCAATACCTGAA
>NZ_AUNJ01000083.1 GCF_000447775.1 Bacteriovorax sp. DB6_IX | reverse complement strand
ACAAGTTGGACCAATTTGATCTCACTAAAATAATGTGGAAATACCAACATAAGGACAAATCCCTGTGTGTGCAAAGAATGATGCAACATTCTCAGAATATGAAAGGAAGTCCTTTATATTCGAATCTCTTGGTACCTCTTTAAAAAGCCTCTTTGAGCTTTCGATGGCCAGGGAATATAAATCCTATCCTATTACTAATTTTATTCTGACAAATAACTGCCGTGGACTAGGTAACTTTGAATACGAAATCCCTGGAATCATAAAAGGTTACTTTCAAGTTCCAACTAGTATTCTTACTAAAAATATCCCGGAACTAGACTGGGAAAATATTTATACAGAAGTTAGGCCTACCGACTTCTACTTAAAGGAGTTTGAGAATCATGAAGTACCAAATCAATCTCTTAAAGATAAACTTGTCTCTATTTGGTCAAAGTATTTTGAAGATAATTATACCTGGAAAAAACTTTCTAACTTTGAAAAGCTAGCTGCAAATTGTAATGCAAATTCAATCATTGAAGAATTTAGCTCTGTAAAGGGTTTCAAAGAAGTTAAGTCTTTTAAGCGTGATTTAGGTGAAATAGATTACGAAAGATTTCTCCATGAAACAAGAAAGAAATCCGGTGATGTCGGAGAATATCCAGCGTTGAGTTATGTTAAAACACCATGCGGAGAGAATAAGTCAAGACCTCCCTATTCCTTCAGAGCACCTAAGCATTTAATGGGAATATCAGGCAGAGAGTATTGGGAAAAAGGAAACATGTGAATGGGTTTCACATCAGTTCCACAAATATGATGAAATCAACAAATATCAAATTGGATTAAGTGGATTTGAGGTCGATGGCGTCTATACAGGACATAGCTACAATAGAAACGACAAGAAAATGAAGAATTTTGAAGATGTTGCCACAAGTGATAAGAACAGAATGCCATTCGATTACACTTTAGTTAATCAACTCTCAAAACTCAATTATAAGATAAATGATAATAAGCTTGACCTAGTCCTTTCCAATAAAGACCAGTCATTTAATCTCTTCATTGGTGGAATTGATTTAGGTGTTTTAAAGGATCAAGAAGAAAGAGATAGTGTCACAAGTATTGCTCGACCATGGTATATTGATAACTTCAAAGGAATCTATAGCTTAATTGGAATTACGCCATATCCACTTGCAAGCTATTACGAGAAAAAACCGTTACAAGATGTGGTCTCATTTTTTTACGATAAGAATCATCTTCTTAATCATCACTTGAGACATATTGGTATTGAACAATGGTATATCACGAAAAAAGGTAACACTTATACAATCGACCTTCTCTCTCATGAGAGAATTATGCCTATTTATAAGGCATCTTTTGTTTTAGAGTAACTACTTCTTCATCGTCATATATTGTTTTTGTAGACGTGATGAGATCTCTTTATCCATGAGATTAAAAATCTTTGCCACTTTAGGAGGAGGCAAAAGCCCCATAATCTTAACTGATATTGATGGATCCTGCTGTGATAATAAGTTCGCGGCCGTTTGTGGTCTCATACCAGAAACAACATCAACCATATGGGAAACTCTTCTATCAACTTCTTTATCCTCTTTATCTAAACAAGCTAAGAAGTTCTGTTGAGTTAACTTAAATTCAACAAAACGCTTTTTTAAATCATCTTCACTCATTTTGATTTGTTCTTCTCTCTTGGCCACAACTTTTTCTCTCTCTGCAAGAGCTTCCTCTTTTTCAAGAAGTTCTTTTGCAAAATCCAAGAGACGACTGCGTCCAATCTTTTTCATTTTCTTATCGAGTTCAGCATAAACAGCTTGTCTAAATTCTTCTTTAGTAAATTCCAACTTATCACTCTTCGCCTCAGTTTTTTTGTCCTGAGCAAAGGATTGTCCAAATACTGTTAAACATACGAAAAAGATTATTGTTTTCATAACATTCTCTCTTTATGCTTCTTGGCCATAGTCAACTCATCAATGGATTCTTGAAGTTTCTTATCCATCTCTTTCCTATGTGCCGTAGCATGCTTATCCTTTAAATTATCTAAGATTTTAACTTCTCCCTTAGCTTGCGCAAGTTCTTGAACTTTCGCATCATAGCTTCTGTTGAGAGCACCCAAAATATTCTCTTGGGCCTTAATATCTTCTTTCTTTGTATTTATAAATTGAGGAAAGAACTGGGCCATTTGACCAGAGGTTGGCTCACTTAGAAATTTTTCTTGAGCATCATATGCTTGCTCAATATCAAGCTCATCCTTAGCAATTCGAGATTTTGTTGCCTCAATTTCTTTTAGGATTTCCCCAAGTTCAAGTTTAATCTTCTTCTCCTTGAACTCTCTAACCTTAAGCAAACCTTCTAACTTAAATTTAAACTTCTTTGCCATGATTTACCTCTAGTTATCTTCAACAACTGGAGGATTAACTGTATCCTCGGCTAGTTTTGCTAGAGTTACCATTTGATCGTATAACTCTTCCATCGTCATAGGCTGATGCAAGCCCTGAAACTGCTTAAGCATATCCATTAGCTGGTCATAGATCACCATGGCCTTATCAACTTTAGGATTTGACCCTCTTGCATAGGCACCAACGTTAATAAGATCTTCATTATTCTTATAAGCAGACATTAAGTCTCTTAAGTGACCTGCAACAATCTTGTGCTCATTTGTCACAACCTTATTCATAACCCTAGATAGAGATTGAAGAACATCAATTGCTGGGAATTGGTTTTTAGATGCCAGTTCACGACTCAAAATAACGTGTCCATCACTAATCCCTCTTACCGCATCGGCAATTGGCTCATCCATATCTCCACCTTCAACAAGAACAGTATAAATTCCAGTAATTGTTCCGGCATGAGCTTTAGTACCAGCTCTTTCCATTAATTTTGGAAGTTGAGCAAATACCGTCGGTGTATAACCCTTTTGACCAGGAGGATCTCCCGCAGAAAGAGAAATTTCTCTATTGGCCATAGCAAAACGTGTAATAGAGTCCATCATGAGAAGAACGTCATTATTTTGATCACGAAAGTATTCAGCAAATGTAGTTGCCACGTGAGCTGCTTTCATTCTAATTAGCGGTGACGTATCAGAAGTCGCAACGACGACGATTGACTTTTTTAACCCTTCAGGACCAAGATCATGTTCGATAAACTCACGAACCTCTCTTCCCCTTTCTCCAATTAGTGCGATAACATTAACATCTGCAGAAGATTTCTGAGCAATCATCCCAAGTGTCACAGACTTACCAACACCTGAACCGGCCATAATGGCCAAACGTTGCCCTTTCCCAGCAGTCATAAAGGCGTTAATTGCATTAACCCCAGTATCTAATGATTCTGTAATAGGTGGTCTTTCAAGAGGATTTATAGGTGTTCCGTAAATACTACGTACTTCGCTTGGCTTTTCAATGGGACCGTTTCCATCAATAGGGTTCCCTTGAAAATCAATAACCCTTCCAATATATTCTTCACCGACACGTACAGTCGTTGTAAGGTCTTTAAGATAAACTCTTGTTTCAGAATTAATACCTGTAATTTCTTGATAAGGCATCGCCATGCACTTGTTTCCATCAATAGCAACAACCTCACCTAGACAACTATCACCAAATTCAGTTTGAAACTCAACATTTGAACCAATAACAGCTCTGGCTAGGTTCACTTCATAGAGCATCCCCTTTGAAGCTCTTACCTTACCAACTTTCTGATATGGAGTTGAATACTCGTATGTTTTATGGAGAGATTCAATGTCTAGTGATTTATTAAGAGTCATGTCCCTCTACTTTATTATCCTCTTCAGATGCAAGTCCTACAGATTCAAATATTTTATCTAAACTATTGAGTTGTTCCACAAGAGAACCATTGATAATACCATTTTCAGACTCAACAACAATTCCTGTTCCCTGAATATCATAATCAGTTTCAACTCTTACATTTGAGAATTGTCCAAGCTTCTTTTGAACTACTTCTAAAACCTCTGGCATTTGTTCAAAATGCTTTTGATCCACCTGAACAAGAAGATTTGATTTTGTCTGAGCTTCAACAATAAGTTTTTCAAGAAGACGTTCAATATATTGCCCATCATCTTTTAACTCTCTAAGGATAATCCATTTAGTAAGATTTCTTACTAAGGTATAAAGCTGAGTTTTCTGTGCCTTAAGTATCTCTTCTTTAGTTGATAAAGTATCAGAGATCATTTCTGAGAGAGCGATAAGTTTTTCATCTGTAGCAGCACGAGTTTGCTCATAAACATCCTCACGTCCCTTACTCATCCCCTCTTCATAACCCTTTTTAAAGGCTTCTTCTTCTAGTTTGGCAACTCTCTTATTAACTTCATCCATGATACGATTTTCACGTTCCATGGCCTCTTGTTCATCCATTCCACGGTGTTGGCGAACAATTGGAGAAATATCAAAACCAGTATCTGCTGACTTTCTTCTTTCTATCTGGATAATTTCTTGATGTCTTTCAATCTCACTAATAGATTTACCTTCAAGATCTTGAAAGTTAAATTCTTCAACCTCTCCAGCGTTAATTGGCCTTGAAAAGGATTGAAACTCATATTCTTCGACATCAAATTCTATATCTTTCATATATATCCATTATGCAATTAATGCATTAAACAAGTGCGTCTCCATCTCCACCTCTAGAGATAAATGCTTTACCTTGTGCCTCAAGATCCTTACATTTTTGTACAATCTCTGATTGAGCTTTCTCAACATCTGATAGTTTCGTTGGTCCAAGAGCATCAAGGTCTTCCTGTAGAAGTGTTGCCGCTCTATTTGACATGTTTTTAAATAGTTTAGCTCTAATTTCTTCAGGCGCTGTCTTAAGAGCAATAACCATTTTATTCTGATCAACTTCCTTAAGAAGTGCCTGAATCCCTCTGTCGTCAACATAGACAAGGTCTTCGAAAACAAACATAAGTTTTCTAATTTCTTCAGCAAGCTCTGGGTCTTTCTCTTCAACACGCCCCATGATATTTTTCTCAGAGTTCTTATCCATAAGGTTAAGCATATCAGCGATTGGCTCAACACCACCAAGCTGGTTAGTGTCAATTGATCCAAGAGTAGAAAGCTCTGTTTTAAGAACATCATCAAGTTGTGCAATAAGCTCAGGAGAAACGAAGTCAAGGTTTGCAACTCTTAGAACAACTTCTGCCTGAAGCCCTTCTGGTAGACGTCTAAGGACATCAACCTTTCTCTCTGGATTAAGGTGAGCAACAATAAGAGCAATCGTCTGAGGGTGCTCGTTAATTAAGAAGTTAGCTAATGTTCTTGTATCAACAAGTTCAAGTGATTCAAGAGTATTGGCAGTTCCAACATCAACAATTTGTCCAAGAAGTTGCTTCGCTCTATCTTCACCAAGTGCATTGATGATGAAGTCACGTCCTGAGTTGTCAGAGAAAAGTAGGTCATTTTCCTCGTTCAACTGAGAATAGAATTCTTCAAGTACACGTTTGATCATCCAAATCGGAGCCCTCTTAATATTAGACATGGCATTAATCATTCTTTTAACATCATTGTCTCTCATATATGAGAATATCAATTGAGTTGTATTCACACCTAGTGAACTCAATAACAAAGATGCTTTGTCCTGACCCGATAGTAGTGAGTATTCAACTTCTGGATCTAGTGATTCTGCCACGACCTACTCCTTATTCCTTAGGCAATTTGTTTATCTGATTCATTGTTATGAATCATCTCATGAAGAATTTGCGCTGCCTTAGCAGGGTTACCTTCAACAAGAGAGATAATCTTTTCTCTTAGCATATTCCCTTCAATCTTTTCAGGGTTTAGCTTTTCTTCTATCTGAGGAAGTGCATCCTCAAGTCCAGGCAGCTTTTGATTGGCCTGAACCTTCTCAAGTTCTTCAAGTGTTTTTGGAAGGAAGTCTTCAACTGTCTCAACCGTATTGTCAGTAACCCACTGGATAAATGGTCTAACAACAACGAAGAAGAATAGTGAAATCGTCAGTCCAACCGCAAGGTACTTGAAGATATTCTTAATAAGATCACGGTTCTCACGCTCTCTCATCAGAGCTTCGATAGACTCCATATCTTCCTGATGGAATTCCATATTCTTAATAGTGATTTTATCACCTCTTTTCATGGCAATTCCAAGCGTCGAAGAAACAATAGCTTGGAAGTTCGCAATATCTGCTTCCGACCAAGGCTCGTACTTCATGACACTCTTTCCATCAACCATTGTTGGCACTCTCTTACCATCAATCATGACAGCAGCAGTAATTCTCTGAATACTAGCTGTTGGGTTCTTCGACTTCGTAACCTTTTTTGGTACATTATAGTTACGAGTGGCCAATTCTTTCTTTACATCATTTCTTGTTTCAGGAATCCCTGGTTGAGGTCTCTCTCCAGGTAAATTCGCTCTCGCCCCAGGAATTCCTTGAGGAGAAGGTCGCGACCCCTGTAGCGCCTGAGTATTAGTAACTTCTGAGAGAACAGCTTTATTTTCAGAGTCATATTCAGTTTTTGTTGAAATTGACTCTGTAAAGTCCATATCAACAGATACTTTTGCAATAACCTTTCCCTGACCAACGACTTTTGAGAGAATCTCCTCAATTTGGGCCTCGTACTTTCTATTAATCTTAGATTGGAGAGCAATTCTGTTTGCTGTATTAGCTGTGACAGAATCCCCAATATTCTCAGAAAGTTTCTTTCCTCTATGGTCGAGAATAACAACCGCATCTGGTCTCATTCCCTCAACAGAACTTGCAACAAGAGATGAAACACCTTTAATTTCTGACTCTGTTAGAGTTACACCTTGATCAAGCTCAAGAACAACAGAAGCTGTTGGTGGTTTTTTCTCAGAAACAAATGGTGAAGACTCAGGGATTGTTAAGTGAACCCTTGCTCTCTTAACACCTCTTAAGTGTTTAATCGTCTTTACGAGCTCACCTTCTAGAGCACGTTGCTTATTAACTTTTTGTACAAAACTTGTTGTACCAAATGATTGCTTGTCAAAAACTTCATATCCTACGGTACCTGAAAACGAGAAACCTGAAGTTAACATCTTCAGTCTTGTTACTTCGGCCATATCTTCTGGGATACTAACTGTTTTTTGATCATCACTAACCTGAACAGAGACTCCATTTTCCTTTAGAAAAATTTGAACTTTGTTCGAATCCTCTTTATTAAGGTCTGTATAGAGTACCTTATAACGAGTTTTTGATGCCCAAAGAACAACCCCGATCAGTGTAATAACAATAAAAGATGCGACAGTCACTAAACTGATCTTCTTTCCAGCATCTAGACTGTTAAAGAATTCAGTAAAATTTCGTACAACCTTTTCTATTAAATCTTTCATCCTGACTCACTTACTGAGAACATCCTATTCTCAGGTCTGTATTGTTAGCTAAGTATTAAACTTGCATTCTCATTACTTCTTTATATGCTTCAATGACCTTTGTTCTTACTTGGTTCATTGTCTTAAATGCAATTTCTGCTTTTTCTACAGCTAGCATTGTTTCATGGATATTCTTACTTTTTCCACTTACTAGCTTTTCAACTGCTACGTTAGCTTCTTTTTGAAGATTATTAACATCCATAATTTGATCAGCTAATAACTCGCTAAAAGTCTT
>NZ_AUNJ01000082.1 GCF_000447775.1 Bacteriovorax sp. DB6_IX | reverse complement strand
CTTCGGAGCCTCATATCCAGGAAAGAGCCAGAACATTCCTTTCATAAAATAGACTGAAATTGTAAAAGAGCTAATCATCCAAGGAGCTAGCAATAGTACTTTAAAGATAGCATTGAAGAAGTAGAGCTTATAATCAACTATGGCCGATGGGTGTAACCATATCTCTTTATTAAAAATAGCTTTAACTCTCTCTTTATAAGAATCTTTCTTAATAAAGATAAGCGCTAAGATAAGCGCTGA
>NZ_AUNJ01000081.1 GCF_000447775.1 Bacteriovorax sp. DB6_IX | reverse complement strand
GTATAGGAATATAAAAATACTTAAAAAGTATGAGGGCCTTATTCAAGATTATATTCTTGAAGGTGCAAAGGATCATAATATTCCCCACGAGCTTTGTCTTCGAGATTATCTGCTATCCCTCTGTAAGCTTTTGAATGGTCCAGAAAGAGAGAGGATTATTGAACTTTACGAATCTGCAGGATTTTACGAATACGATTTGAAGGCACTAAAAAGTATAAGATATCGTAAAAGAGTAAGAG
>NZ_AUNJ01000080.1 GCF_000447775.1 Bacteriovorax sp. DB6_IX | reverse complement strand
TAAGAACTACTTTAAATCAATTAGTAAAGAGAGAGTTGGTCATGGTATTCCGCTTTGGCCAACAGATGTTGAACTCGAAGTTATTGCACAAACTTGGAGTGAGCATTGTAAACATAAAATCTTCTCTGCAGATATTAACTATTATGAAGGTGAAGAGATTGAAAATAAGTTAGGAAGCCAAAAAATTGAAGGACTCTATAAATCGTTTATTAAATCTGCAACAAGAGAGATTGAAAGAGAAAGAGAGATCGATTGGCTTGTTTCTGTTTTTGAAGACAATGCGGGTATTGTTAGGTATGACGAAAATCTCGATTTAGCGATTAAAGTTGAAACACATAATAGTCCTTCGGCACTTGATCCCTACGGTGGTGCTCTGACTGGAATTCTCGGTGTGAATCGAGATATTCTTGGATGTGGTCTCGGAGCAAGACCAATAGCGAACACGGATGTCTTTTGCTTTGCAGATCCTAAATTACCTCAAATTGGAGATGAGTCTAAACTTCCCTATGGTCTGATGAACCCGGCCCAAATCCTCAAAGGTGTCCATCAGGGAGTTGAGGATGGAGGAAATAAATCTGGAATCCCAACGGTTAATGGAGCAATGTATTTTGATAATGACTATGCTGGAAAGCCATTGGTCTTTGTTGGCACTGTCGGAGCTATGCCTAGAAGCTTATCAAGTGGATTAAGCCACGAAAAGAAGACACCACTTTGCGGTGATTCTATATACATGATCGGTGGAGAGATTGGTGCAGACGGAATACACGGAGCAACTTTTAGCTCATTAGAGCTCAATGAAAGCTCTCCTGTAACAGCGGTTCAGATTGGTGATCCCCTAACTCAAAAAAAGGTCCTCGATTTTCTAATAGAAGCTAGAGATATTGGTCTCTATACATCTATTACTGATAACGGGGCAGGTGGATTAAGTTCTTCTGTTGGAGAGATGGCAACTTTCACAAATGGCGCCAAGGTTATTTTAGATAAATGTCCTGTTAAATATGCAGGCCTTAAGCCATTTGAAATAATGATTAGTGAATCTCAGGAAAGGATGACACTCTCTGTGTCACCTGCTAATGAAGCGGAATTTTTAAAACTAGCAAAGAAGTATGATGTACTAGCAACGAATATCGGTGAGTTTACTGAAAGTGGATATTTGGAGATCTTTTATCAGGATGAGATTGTTGCTAAACTTGATCTTAATTTCTTACATAATATGTTACCTAAGATGAAGTTAGAAGCCTATTGGGATGGACCAAGAGAAAGAGATGACTGGTACGGTGCTATCAAGAAAAAGCAAATGCCTCGAGAACTAGATAATCGTATGCTCAATAATATTGTCAAAGATATCATCTCTTCTCCAAATGTAGCTTCAAAAGAAAATCTTGTCAGAAAATATGATCACGAAGTTCAAGGAGCTACTAATATTAAACCATTTGTAGGGAAAAAATCTGATGGTGTGAATAATAGTGGTGGGATTTGGTTATATCCGCATGGGGGAGAGAGTCATAATGGTGCGCTAGTAGGATGTGGGCTTAATCCAAAGATTTCTCTTTATGATCCTTATGTCATGGGGTTGGTCGCTGTTGATGAGGCGATTAGAAATATCGTATGTGTCGGTGCTGATCCTGATTATATCTCTCTTTTAGATAATTTTTGCTGGCCAGACCCTGTTAAGTCTCAAACAAATCAGGATGGAGATTACAAACTTGGACAACTCGTAAGGACAAATGCTGGACTATATGATGCTTGTAAAGCTTATAGTGCACCGCTTGTGAGTGGAAAGGATAGCATGAAGAATGACTTTAGAGGGAAGAACCGAAGAGGTGAAAAACTAAAGATTTCTGTACTCCCAACCCTTCTCGTCACGAGTCTTGGAAAATATAATATTGAACATACCGTAACATCTGATTTTAAAAAACCTGATCATCTAATCTATCTTTTAGGTAATAATTCACTAGGACTCGCTGCAAGTGAGCTGGCCGATCATTACTTTATTGAAGATTTAAAACTACCCAAAATAAACCCTGTCCAAAATGATAAATTCTATAGGCAATATTACAGTGAACTCAAGAAAGGAGTTTTCCAATCTGCCCATGATATTTCTGATGGTGGAATGATTACTACACTTCTTGAATCATGTTTTGGAAATAATATTGGAGCAAAAATAAACTTAAAAGAGCTCAATACAGAACTTGTTACTTCTCTCTTTAGTGAAACCGCAGGTCGATTTGTTGTCTCAATAGCAAGGGATCAAGAGGAAAGAATTCTCAAAGAATTTAAAGACTTTCATCCTGTAAGAATTGGTGAAACAAAGCTTGAGCCGACTTTGCAGATAGAGTCTTGGGAAGGACAGTTCCAGCTCGATATACCCGTGATGAAAGAATCATGGAAAGGGGTGTTTTAATGAGAGATGTCAATATTAGGGCCTTAGTTCTTTTTGGAGATGGAATAAATTGTGAAAGAGAAACTGCTCTAGCTTTAACTCACAGTGGTGCTGATGCAAGAGTTATTCATATTAACGATCTTTTAGCTGAACCAAAACTTATGAGGAATTATGATCTTCTCGCTATTCCGGGAGGATTCTCTTTTGGCGATGAGTTAGGAAGTGGAAAACTTCTTTCTTTAAAAATAAAAAAAAGGCTAATGTCG
>NZ_AUNJ01000079.1 GCF_000447775.1 Bacteriovorax sp. DB6_IX | reverse complement strand
TAATAAGAAGAGTCTAAAGAAGAATCTAGAGTGGAAAAAGAAATTTCAAAAACAAGTACTTTTCAATATCTTCTTTAGTGAGGCCATCGCTACGAGTGGACTAAAACCGTGTTTCTTTGGAACATGGGAATCAGTTATTGAGTATGGAAAATGTCAGCATCCCGGAGTTAATCCAAACTCAGGTTATAAATCGAGTTGTGGAAGTGGAAAGTTTCAATGTAACCCAACTTTCTTTGGTGAAGGTATTTGTGTTGATGTTGATTCTCAATATAGTAATTTAGCAAATTCTTGTTTTAAAAA
>NZ_AUNJ01000078.1 GCF_000447775.1 Bacteriovorax sp. DB6_IX | reverse complement strand
TTATAATGATTCTGAAGAATTAAATAGGCTTCGAGATGGCGTCTTCAAAAAGTCTTCCGACTCAAGATATTCGCGTTTATACCCATGAGAATACAAGTCAGCAAATGACGAGAATGCTCTCTCGTTTAAATGACTTTTTTAGGGCTGACTTCACTTGTTGCTCTCTTTTTTAGCAGCACTTGGTATCAGGTTTTTCTCTTTTCGCAGCTACTTCAAAAAGAAAATTAAGGAAATCGCCATTCTAATCAGTCTTGGGATGTCCAAAGAAAAGTCCTATTGCGATTTATCTCACTCAGATTATGACACTAGGATTCCTCAGTTCACTTCTTGCAACTGTTTTTATCACTTATCCTTGTTCCAGGACTTGGAGAGGTAACAAAATCACTTCTTCCCTTTCCAATAGAGTTTTCAATTAATCTACAAACAGTACTTCTTGGAATACTCGTTGGAACCCTAGGAAGTTTTCTCATTTGCCTACCAGTTATTTCGAACTTAAAAGATATAAGACCGGCCATCTTACTAAGTGAATCTCAAGCTGAAATAAAGCAGAACTTTAGAACGATCATCACATCATTACCAGTTCTGCTCTTTTTCTGGATCATGGCGATTATTCTCTCTAAATCTTACCAGATCGGATCACTCTTTATGGGCTCCTTCGTTGTCTCAGCGGCCCTCTTAGCAGGAACATCATGGTTCTTCTTTTCAAAGCTCAACCTTTTTAAAAGTATCAAGTCAAACGCGCTACGTTGGGCCTTAAGAGATCTTAATAGAAATACTTTCACAACTTTTGCCTGCTTCATATCAATTGGACTAGGAACTCTACTTCTGAATCTAATTCCAACAAATTCAAGCATCTTTAGATCAAGAGTTAAGAGCACCTGAAAAATCAAAGGTTCCCTCTCTCTTTATTTTTGATATTCAAGAGGAACAACTTGAAACTTTTAAAACTACGGTAAAGAACTCTGGAGCCGATATCTCTCTTCTCTCACCAATGGTAAGAGCAAGGCTTAAGTCAGTGAATGGAAAAGACTTCGACAAAGGAAATGGAGTCCTCAGCAAAGACTCTTTCTCGTGAAGAACAAAGAGAAATGCGTTTCAGAAACCGAGGGTTTAACCTCTCCTACAGAGAAAAGCTTCATGCTTCAGAAAAGCTCTATGCTGGAAAGTACTTCTCTGGCGTCTACGATATAGAGAGTGACAAGTTACCAGAGATTTCTCTAGAGCGACGATTTGCAAGTCGTCTTGGTTTAAAAATTGGAGACAAACTAACCTTTGATATTGAAAGTAATTCCTGTTGAAGGTGTCGTCATTGGATTAAGAGATATCCGCTGGACTTCATTCCAACCAAACTTCTTTATCCAATTTCAACCAGGTGTACTAGAAATGGCACCTAAGACATTTATTGCAACTCTTCCTAGTATGTCTCAAGAATCAAAGGAGAAGATTCAAGATACGCTTGTGGACCAACTCCCAAATATTACAATGATTAATGTGACGAGCTTAGTTGAAAGAATAAGTTCTATGATGAATCAAATGGCCTGGGCCTTAAAATTCATGTCACTTCTATGTCTTTTGGCGGGAATGGTAGTCATCTACTCTATTGCAAATCACCAAGCCCGTTCTAGAAGATGGGATATTGGACTTTTAAAGTCATTAGGGGCAGGTTTCCAATTAATTAAAAGACAATTTCTCTGGCAGTTTGCCATTATATCTTTTCTCGCGACGGCCCGTGGGGGCAATCATTAGCCTAGCCGTCAGTTTTGGTATCTCATCAGTTCTCTTTGAAGGTGTCTGGGCCTTTGATATAACGACTCCTATTATTACGATTCTAGGTTGTATTTTCTTAACCTTGATCATAACAAATCTGGCCATTACAAAGGCCCTCAATACTCAAACCCGAGAGCTCTTTCACTCTTGAAAGGTACTATAAGCAATCTTCGAGTAATTCTCATTGTAATCAACATCGAATGCAAAGAGAATTGCTCCCTTTTGCTTAATAAGATCAATACCTATATTCTTTGCAAATTTTCTTATCGCTCTATAATGGTCATATGATAGCTCTTCAATCCTTTGCTCAAACTCTTCTGCGACCATAGCAATCTTCATTTGATCTTTTTCTTCAAAAAGATCAAGGTAAAGGGCCATCTCTTTCTTTATTCCCAATTCTTTTAAAACCAGTGCAAGAATTAATGAAATCTGCCCCCAAGGCACCAAGATTTCTTGTCAGTCTTATCATTTACAAAGATCTTTACCTGCCCTTCCATATGCTGAGAAACAAATTTTGAAATACCTAACATTCCCTCTTCACCCTTTAAGTGTGAATTTGAGAGAATTTCGGAATGAGGAAACTTCTCTAAATAAGATTCGAGGTTACTAACCGAGAAAAAGCCTTCTGTCTTTCGATTAAAAAACTCAAGACAAATCAATTCTAAAAGATTGATATAAGTCGCATAGTCTCTTTCAATGTGATCAAAGTAATCTTTTTCATTTGAGTTGAGAAAGAGAAATCCTTTGAGCCCTCGACTTTGGAGCCTCATTGTCATTCCACTTTTCACACCCATCCGATTTAAAAAATGTAAACTTCTTTGAAGAGGTTTTCCAGTTTCTACAAATTCATCAATGATCTTATCAAGATCACCATAAACACGGATAGTTCCAGTAGAAATTGAATCGAGAGAGGACGTACGACTTACATAACAAGAATAACTTGTGTCCTATAAGGTTCTTAGTCTACAGTTGTTAGTCAGTCACTAAGAACTCCAATCTTATGGCTCAGAGGATATGCAACGGAAATACATAAGCGCGAAAGCTTCTCAAAACGAGGGTTTCTCTTAAGTACATCGAGAAGTTTATCTGTAAACTCTTCATCCTTAATCTTTCCTAAACTATACTCATTACGAAAGTTTAGAAGACGAGTTAAATAATAGTAATCAGTATTATCCTCTTCAATCTTTGCACCAACTAGTGCGTTATACATATAGATAGAACTCATTGCTTAGCCTTTGTTTAAAGATTTTGTCTCATTTTAGCAAACAAAAGCTATTTACAAACTAGGCAAAAGATAGACATTGTTCAAACTGATATACAAAAATGGGGTTAAAAACAAAGAATTCAAATGTAAAAACAACAATTTACCTACTTGTATTTGAGACAGCTGAGAAAATTGTGCTAATTCAGAAATGATTTCATGGAGATGAGTGAACCTCATCCCCACTATAGAGGAGCAGTTTCTAAGTTCTAGTTCTGTACCTGATAATGACAGATGGGTTTAAATAGAGATTCCCTCTCCTATATTCAATAAACCTCTTCTTCATAAGACTCTTTAAGGCATACGAGAAATCTTGCTTATCCAACTCAAATTCCTTATGACGCTGCCAAAGAGGCTTTAATTCATCAAAGAGTTTTGTCTCTTTCATTCTAAACTTTCCAAGATCTCTTAGATGATAAAGAATAAAGCACTCTTCTTTATCCATTTCAACTGCAAGCTCTTCACAGATGGCCATAAGAGCATCAACACCTGCAAGATACTTCTTGTCTTTCCCATACTCATTTTGAAATGACGAGAAGCCTTTAAAGAACTCACTTATTCTAAAAACCATATTATCATGTACTGCATATGTACTCTTTGTTGAGTCATCACTAACACTAATACATCTTGCTAAAAACTCTCCAAAAAGTTGTTTCTTAGAAAACTCTACTTTATTAACAATATTTTCAATCGTTTCTTCCATTATAATCTCGCTAATTAAATTGACTTATAAATTTCTCAACGGCCTGACATTGCTGAGAATTAAATCTCTTTCCTATCGAAGGAATTTTTTCCGGAGCCTGATGAGGTGGATGCATGTCAAAACCATTATTCACTCCCATTCCATTTCCAAAGAAAGGTGGTGGTACAGGCTTCTCTCTGAAGACAGAAAGTATATTACTCTCAGGACACTTAACACCATCACACATATGAGCTGGATTATCCTGGATCATAAGATGGGCCATTTCATGTGAAAGGAGCCTAGAGCGATTACCACAGTCTATCGCAGTCTTAGAAATCAGAATACTATTTCTCATGGCCTGAAAGATTTTACCAGACTTTATTTTTTCTAATTGAATATCAGGAAAAGCAAATCCACAGTGGCCACTCACATCTTTCACAAAGTGAAAGTTGATTCCATGATTTTTCTTTAAAAGAGAGTTCTTACTTAAATAACGATAGAAATCTTTTTGAAAGTAGATGAAGTCCTCTTTACCATACTTCGTCTTATACGGTTTACTATAACTAGTAGAATTAAAGGCGCTTCCTAGATCTTTTGTCTCACGAATAGTTTGAATTTGATAATCCAGGTCTATACCACATGAGTCCTTAAGTGCTTTTTTCATAAAGAGCATCGCACCTTCAACCTTCTCCTCTGCTTTATAGAGAGAATCAGATGAATAAATTCGAACAGGTAAATAAGCATTCGCAGCAACACTTAGAAGCCAGCTCAGTAATATAAGAAAGTTCTTTAATTTCATAGGGTTTGATTAACTCGTTAAGAAATTTAAGTCAAAGAAAAGGCCTTGATACTATATTTTTTACCGTTCAGCCCAACCGTGAAAACAAAGAGTTAGCTAATAATTCCTTCTAAATCACGAGCCACCTCTAAGCTGAAGGAATCTGATTTGCCCTTCAACAAATAGTGCTTATAAAGCTTTTGAAAATAGGACGCAATTTGATTCTGAGATTTATCGTAGAATTTCTTAGAAGTAAGATCAATTTCAATTTCACTCTCCTTAGAAACAAGAAGAAGCTCATATCCCCACTTCCCATCAAAAATAAGTTTCTCAGACACAAGCCCATATCCACTTCTTCTAAGAAAGTCTCTCATATGAGGAGCCTGATTATGAATTGAAACTAAATAGGTCGCTTTCGCTCCCTCGCGTTGAGAAAATAAAGACGAAAGAATTCGGCTCCCTTCTTCTGCACCAACTCCACAAAGGCATACCAAATCATCAGCACCTATCTCCACTTTAGTGGCATCTAGACAGAGAAGTTCATATTGATCCTCTCTTAATAGACCAATATCTTGGATTTTACTTTTTAGTGTCGAGATAATTGAAGGAACTTGATCTACAAAATTTACCTTTAGGCATTTTTCAGATTCAAGTAGAGCGAGCCCTAAGAGGCCGTGGTCACAGCAAAGATCCCAAATTGTACCGTGACCATGATTGATTGAGTTGAAAACTTCTTTAAGCCTAGGCCCGAGTTTAGTTTTCATTCCCATTCTTCCTAGTCTTATTCCTCATCAGGAACATCTGGCCAGAACTCACCAGAAAGAACCATTTGTACATCTGATTCCGAAAGATATTTTTTGAAAAGATTAAGATAACCAAGAACATATTGTTCATCATCAATCTTCTCATCCATATAAAAATCAAATAACTGCTCCATCTCAGTATTCTCACCAAGTGTTTTTAGGTAAGGCTTTAAGCTAAAGTAGTCATTCTCATCTTTTTTAAATGTTACATCACAAAAATATAATGGATCAGATACTGCGACATTGGCAGTAATTGAAGAATCTCCCTTCTTAAAAGTGTAGATATAAGTAATCTCTTCTTCCTCTAAAACAACA